>NZ_JBEOPW010000015.1:0-142787 GCF_040310465.1 Pseudomonas sp. H26/SER47-MNA-CIBAN-0231
TGGAGCAGTCTGGTAGCTCGTCGGGCTCATAACCCGAAGGTCGTCGGTTCAAATCCGGCTCCCGCAACCAAACATCAGAAAAGGCTACTCGAAAGAGTGGCCTTTTTTGTGCGCGTCTGTTTTGCAAACGGGCGCCCTGCTCAATCGCTAGCGAAACGGCAATTCGTTGCATTTCCGAAACTTACGCATCACCTGCGACCGTTTGCCGCGATTTCGCAGTTATTTGGCCCATTCCGGGATTAGCGGTTGACACCTCGTCGTTCGCCTGTAGAATGCCGCCACACAGACGCGGGATGGAGCAGTCTGGTAGCTCGTCGGGCTCATAACCCGAAGGTCGTCGGTTCAAATCCGGCTCCCGCAACCAAACATCAAAAAAGGCTACTCGAAAGAGTGGCCTTTTTTGTATCTGTTGAAAAAGTCCTTTCGCAACAATGATCTGTCACTGTGCAGTGAACCGCTGGGGATCATCAGAACCACTGACTTGCGACTATGCTTGAGTCGCAGACAGGGTTTCTGCAATCCAGGAACTGCCCTCGCCGATGCCCGACGAGAGGCGTAGTATTTTGTGATTATTTTTTTCTACAGGGATTGGTAACTTGGCTGGATACCTCCATCCTGTCGCGCACAATCCAAGAGGTGATTGATGCGCGCCAACTCGTCTGATCCACAAGACACCGTTACAGCAGAACAACCGATCAAACCCGAGCGTTTGCGCTGGCTGGATCGATTAAGCAAATACCGTCAGCCGATCGGTCTGGCCGTCACGTTGCTGCTGTTTGCCATTGCCCTGATTGCCTGCCGCCATCTGCTCGCCGAGCTTGATCTCGACGCATTGCATGACTCGATTCTCGACGTGCCGAAACCGGCCCTGCTCGGCGCTATTGGCGCGACCGTGGTCGGTTTCATCATTCTGCTCGGCTATGAATGGTCGGCCAGCCGCTACGCCGGTGTGAAACTGCCGCCGCGCACGCTTGCCCTCGGCGGCTTCACCGCTTTTGCGATTGGCAATGCCATTGGTCTGTCGCTGCTGTCCGGCGGCTCGGTTCGTTATCGTTTATATGCGCGACTGGGCGTCGGTGCGTCGGAAGTTGCGCACATGACGCTATTTGCCAGCCTCTCGCTGGGCTGCGCATTGCCGCCACTGGCAGCGCTGGCCACGCTGAGCAACCTGCCCGCCGCCTCGCAAGCGCTGGGACTGTCCGAAGTCTTGCTCGGCTCCGTCGCCGCTGGCGTATTGATCCTCGGTGCTGTGCTGGCAATCGGCATCTATCGCCGTCGTCTGCCGGAACAACCTTACCCCGACAATCTTCTGGTTCGTGCCGGGCGGCGCACCCTGCGTCTGCCGGGTCGGCGCCTGACGTTCCTGCAACTGGTGATCACCGCTCTCGATGTCGCGGCTGCCGCCACCGTTCTGTATTTGTTGCTGCCGGAAGCGCCGCCGTTTGCGCCGTTCCTGCTTGTGTATCTGCTGGCGCTGGCCGCCGGTGTACTCAGTCATGTACCGGGCGGTGTTGGCGTGTTCGAGGCGATTCTGCTCGCCGCGTTTGCCGACAAGCTCGGCGCCGCGCCGCTGGCAGCCGCACTGCTGCTGTATCGCCTGATCTACGTGGTGCTGCCGCTGCTGGTCGCTTGCGTACTGCTGCTGATCAACGAAGGCCAGCGCCTGTTTCAATCCCAGACCATGCGCGCGGCGTCCGGTCTGGCCGCGCCGGTTCTGGCGGTGCTGGTGTTTCTGTCTGGCGTGGTGTTGCTGTTTTCCGGCGCGACCCCGGAGATCGACACGCGCCTAGAGCACATCGGTTTTCTGATCCCGCATCGCCTGGTCGACGCGTCGCACTTCGGCGCCAGCCTGATCGGCGTCCTCTGCCTGTTGCTCGCACAAGGTCTGCGCCGACGCCTGTCGGCGGCGTGGATGCTGACCACCATTCTGCTGCTGGTCGGCGCCCTGCTCTCGCTACTCAAAGGCTTCGACTGGGAAGAAGCCACGCTGATGACGTTTACGGCCGCGCTGCTCGGCGTGTTCCGCCGCTCCTTCTATCGCCCGAGCCGTTTGACCGAACTGCCGTTTTCTCCGCTGTATCTGGTCGCCAGTCTCTGCGTGCTGGGCGCTTCGGCCTGGTTGCTGCTGTTCGCCTATCAGGACGTGCCCTACAGCCATCAATTGTGGTGGCAGTTCACCCTCGATGCTGACGCGCCGCGTGGCCTGCGCTCGCTGCTCGGCGCGGCGGTGTTGCTGGTGATCATCTCCCTGACCTGGCTGCTGCGCACCGCGCGCCCGGTGATTCATTTGCCGACGCCGGACGAACTGGATCGCGCGGCAAAAATCCTCATGGCCTCGTCACAACCCGACGGCGGCCTCGCGCTGACCGGTGACAAGGCGTTGCTGTTTCATCCCAACGATGAGGCGTTCCTGATGTACGCCCGTCGTGGCCGCAGTCTGGTGGCGCTGTACGACCCGATCGGGCCGAGCCAGCAACGTGCGGAAATGATCTGGCAATTTCGCGACCTCTGCGACATCCACCACACTCGCCCGGTTTTCTATCAGGTACGCGCAGAGAATCTGCCGTACTACATGGACATCGGCCTGACAGCGATCAAGCTCGGCGAAGAAGCCCGGGTCGATCTGCTGCGCTTCGATCTGGAAGCCAAGGGCAAGGAGATGAAGGATCTGCGCTACACCTGGAACCGTGGCACCCGCGATGGACTGTCGCTGGAAATCCATGAGCCCGGGCAGGCGCCGATGGACGAGCTGAAAGTGATCTCCGATGCCTGGCTGACCGGCAAGAACGTGCGCGAGAAAGGCTTCTCCCTCGGCCGTTTCAGCGACGATTACCTGAAGCATTTCCGCATTGCGGTGATTCGCTTCGAAGGCCGCCCGGTAGCGTTCGCCAATCTGCTTGAGACCTACAGCCACGACCTGGCCAGTCTCGACCTGATGCGCGCGCACCCGGAAGCGCCGAAGCTGACCATGGAATTCATGATGGTCGGCCTGATTCAACACTATAAGAGTCACGGATACGCGCGCTTCAGCCTGGGCATGGTGCCGTTGTCGGGGCTGCAACCCCGGCGCGGCGCACCGCTGACCCAGCGCCTGGGCTCGATGGTTTTCCGCCGTGGTGAGCAGCTGTACAACTTCCAAGGTTTGCGCCGTTTCAAAGACAAGTTCCAGCCTGACTGGGAACCCCGTTATATGGCCGTGCCCGCCGGACTCGATCCGCTCGTGGCGCTGGCCGACACTGCTGCCCTGATCGCGGGCGGCTTGACTGGATTGGTGAAACGCTGATGATTCAACGCTCCCTGAAGTACATCCTGGCCGCCCTGCTGGTGCTGGCCGTGATTGCCGGCGGCGGTTACTGGTACCTCAAACGCCCGGCACCGGAACCGACCGTCGAACAACTGAAACCCGCCGATGGCACAGCCATGACCCGCGTGATCCCCGGCAGCAAGCCGAAGGCTCAGGTGCTGGTGGCCGTCACCGACGAACAGAAGCTTTCCGAGAAACAACTGACCACCCTCAGCCGCAGCGCCTCGGCGCAGATCGTTCAGGTGATTCTGCCCAAGGACTGCCTGCTGCAGAGCCGCGCCCTGCAATCAGGCCTGCGCGAACTGAATGGCCCGGCCACCCTGGTCAGCGGCATCGGCCCGGGCGCTGTACTGGCGTGGCGCTGGCTGGCGGAACAGAAAGACGACAAGGCCCAGGCCGTCTCCGTCGACCTCGCCCTGGAAAAAGGTGGCTGCACTCACCTATTGCCGAAATCCGCCGCCCACGGCCACTGGCTGGTGGCGTGGAACGACAACCCGGACGATGCCAGCGCAGGCTTCGTGCGCGATCAGCCGAACGCCGAAACCAGCATCAGCGACTACGACATCAACCTGCCGCAAGTGCTGAACAACGAACTGCGCAAAATCCTCGTCGGCGGCGACAAGGCCAACGGCGGCCTGGCGATTCCGGTCGTGGAAGTGCCGGCCGGCCAGGCCAACGACACCGTGACCCTGTTCCTCTCCGGCGACGGCGGCTGGCGTGACCTCGACCGCGACGTGGCGGGCGAAATGGCCAAGATCGGCTACCCGGTGGTCGGCATCGACACCCTGCGCTACTACTGGCAGCACAAGAGCCCGGAGCAAAGCGCACTCGACCTCACCGAACTGATGCAGCACTACCGGCAGAAATGGGGCACCAAACGCTTCATCCTCACCGGTTATTCGTTCGGCGCTGACGTCCTGCCGGCGATCTACAACCGCCTGCCAGAGAACGAACAGCAACGCGTCGACGCGATCATCCTGCTCGCCTTCGCCCGCACCGGCAGCTTCGAAATCGAAGTCGAAGGCTGGTTGGGTAACGCCGGCAAAGAAGCCGCGACCGGCCCGGAAATGGCCAAGCTGCCGGCGGCCAAGGTTGTGTGCATTTATGGTGAAGAAGAGACCGACGAGAGCGGCTGCACCGACAAGACTGCTGTCGGCGAAGCGGTGAAACTGCCCGGCGGGCATCACTTTGATGAAAACTATCCAGCGCTGGCCAAGCGCTTGGTCGAGCTGATTCAGAAGCGCCAGAGCAAGGATTCGGTGGCTGAAGAGTGATCTGAGCCACGCCCACAAAAAGCCCCCGCAACTTCACAGTTGCGGGGGCTTTTTACATTCCAGCCGCCACCACAATCCCTGTGGGAGCGAGCTTGCTCGCGAAAGCGGCAGGTCAGTTAACACATTCGCCGACTGACACTACGCCTTCGCGAGCAAGCTCGCTCCCACAGGGGAATTGCGCTGGACTCAGAGGTTTTGTGCCGAAGCTCGTAAATGTCTTGACTCTTCAGGAAGCTAAAATCACCAAATGTCCACATTCCATAAAACGTGGACACCTGCTTGATTGGCATTATCGAATCGTCAACTCCACACTCATTCATCTACCGAACAAATACCCACGTAACCGCCAGCAACGTTTAGTTTCGTTTACGTCTGGTCTCGCAATATCAGATGACGCCCACAGACCTTGTAGGCAAACTCCGAAACTCGTGTTGGGGCGCTTTGCCGCTCTATTGCGCTGTTTTTTGACGGGATACTCTCTGGACGTCGCTGACCCATTCAGCGATCGGGTGTGGTAACCCGGAGAAACCATCGCAACAGCCCGCTCCTCGAGTTATGGCGGCTGTGCGTGGGACGCTTTCGGGCGTGCCGGTTTCCTTGGTTCCCGGTTTACCACCCTGCGTACAGTTGCCTCCCTTTCGCGTGGTCACGAAAGTCGCGGCGCTTCGAACTAAGGAGTAACACGATGACCGAACCTGATCTGCACGGACTCGCAAGCGTTAAAACCATCGGCTTCACCCCTTTCCTCTACAACTCGGATCAAGCGTTCTTCAACGTCCGCTCCGGCGTCCCGATCATCAATGCCTTGTCCCAATCCTCCGACCTGCTGTCCCTCGCCAAATCCTTCGCCGAGGATGCTGCTTTCATCAAAGACACCGACCGCCACGCCTGGGCTGCGCATTACCTGACGGTGATGGGCAAGGCCTTGATTGATGACGTGATCCAAGCGCTGATCCCACGACCCGCGCGGACGAAGACTGAATCTGAAGCTGATCTGTCTGAACGCACCTCTTGATTCAACCCAATACCCTGTGGGAGCGAGCCTGCTCGCGAATGCGGTGGTTCAGCCACCACATGCTTCGACTGACACTACGCCTTCGCGAGCAGGCTCGCTCCCACAGGGAATCGGCGGTGGTTTGAGGGATTGGGCACAGGCACAAAAAAGCCCCCGCCAACCACAAGGCTGACAGGGGCTTTTCAGTTGAGGCCAGGCTTACATCTCCACCTGCGTCCCCAACTCAATCACTCGGTTCAGCGGTAGATTGAAGAACCTCAAGTTCCCATTGGCATTCTTCAACATGAACGCAAACAGCGCCTCTCGCCAACGGGCCATACCTTCCAGTTTCGAGGCAATCACCGTCTCACGGCTGAGGAAGTAGGTCGTGCGCATCGGGCTGAAGTCGAGGTCTTCGAGGTGGCACAGCTTCAACGCCTGCGGCACGTCGGGCTCGTCGGTGAAGCCGAAGTGCAGGATCACCCGGAAGAAACCCTCTCCGTGCGCTTCGACCTCGAAGCGCCGCGATGGCGGTACGCGCGGGATGTCTTCGTAAACCACCGTCAGCAACACCACTTGCTCATGCAGCACCTGGTTGTGCAGCAGGTTGTGCAATAAGGCATGGGGCACGGCGTCGGAGCGGGCGGTGAGGAACACGGCGGTGCCCTGTACGCGATGCGGCGGTTGCACGCGGATGCTGCTGATGAAGATCGGCAGCGGCAGCGCGCCTTCGTCGAGGCGTTCGACCAGCAGCTGTTTGCCGCGCTTCCAGGTGGTCATCAGCACGAACAGGGCGATACCGGCGATCACCGGGAAAGCGCCGCCCTGAACGATCTTCGGCACGTTGGCAGCGAAGTACAGGCCATCCACCAGCAGGAAGCCAAGCAACACCGGCACCGCGAGAATCGGTGGCCATTTCCACAGCAGCAACATAACCGCCGACACCAGAATGGTGGTCATCAGCATGGTGCCGGTCACCGCCACACCATAGGCAGAAGCCAGCGCGCCGGACGATTCGAAGCCGAGCACCAGCAACACCACGCCGACCATCAGCGCCCAGTTCACCGCACCGATGTAGATCTGGCCCTGCTCGTCGCTGGAGGTGTGCTGAATGTACATGCGCGGGATGTAACCGAGCTGGATCGCCTGACGGGTCAGGGAGAACGCGCCGGAAATCACAGCTTGCGAGGCGATCACCGTGGCCAGGGTCGACAGGCCGACCAGCGGAATCAGCGCCCAGCTCGGTGCCAGCAGGTAGAACGGGTTACGCGCTGCGTCCGGGTTTTCCAGCAGCAATGCGCCCTGGCCGAAGTAGTTGAGCACCAGCGCCGGCAGCACCAGCAGGAACCAGGCGCGAGCGATTGGCTTGCGGCCGAAGTGGCCCATGTCGGCGTACAGCGCTTCGGCGCCGGTCAGCGCCAGCACTACCGCGCCGAGGATCGCTACGCCCATGCCCGGGTGCACGACGAAAAAATTCACCGCCCACATCGGGTTCAGCGCGTGCAGCACTTCCGGGGTGTGGCTGATGCCGTACACACCGAGCGCGCCGAGGACGAGGAACCAGGTAACCATGATCGGCCCGAACAGAATGCCGATCCGCGCGGTGCCGTGGCGCTGGATCAGAAACAGCGCGACCAGCACCACCAGCGACAGCGGCACCACCCAGTGATCGATGCCTTCAAACGCCAGGCCGAGGCCTTCGATCGCCGACAGCACCGAAATGGCCGGGGTGATCATGCTGTCGCCGTAGAACAGCGCCGCACCAATCAGCCCGCACACCACCAACAGCGTGCGCAGGCGCTTGCGCCCCGCCGCTGCCCGCCGTGCCAGTGCCGTCAGGGCCATGATGCCGCCCTCGCCCTGGTTGTCGGCGCGCAGGACGAACATCATGTACTTGATCGAGACCACCCAGATCAGCGACCAGAAGATCAACGACAGAATGCCCAGCACGCCGTCGTGATTGACCGGCACACCATAACCGCCGGAAAACACTTCCTTGAGGGTGTACAACGGGCTCGTGCCGATGTCGCCATAAACCACCCCGACTGCCGCGACCAGCATGCTCAGCGGTCTGCTTGCCGAACCCTCGGCGCCCGCCGCATGACTACTTGCCTGACCCATCCAACACTCCTGATCTCGATACCGGCTTCTTTGAAGGAAGCACTATGCTTTGAGTTGCAGCATGCGCTGTTTTACCTGTTGTTACAGACCAATGATTGACTGCACGAAATCGGTAAAGCTCAACGGCGCGAAGCATAGCGCAGCACTCGTCGTATTTCCCCGTATAAAGCTGGTCAAGTGCGTTGCCCGCCGCTAGAATTGCGCACTTTTTGATCAGAGGCGCGCCCTAAGCGCCCATCCGTCGGCTTGCGCACCAAGCAAGCGACGTCACAAAACACCGAGGTTAGACATGTCCACCACTCCTGCGCCGGCCAATCCAAAGGTTGGCTTTGTATCTCTGGGTTGCCCGAAAGCACTGGTCGACTCCGAGCGCATCCTGACCCAGCTGCGCATGGAAGGCTATGACGTGGTGTCCACCTATCAGGACGCCGACGTCGTAGTGGTCAACACCTGCGGTTTCATCGATTCGGCCAAGGCTGAGTCGCTGGAAGTGATTGGCGAAGCGATCAAGGAAAACGGCAAGGTCATCGTTACCGGCTGCATGGGCGTGGAAGAAGGCAATATCCGCGACGTGCACCCGAGCGTGTTGGCCGTGACCGGTCCGCAGCAGTACGAGCAAGTGGTCAACGCCGTGCACGAAGTGGTGCCGCCGCGTCAGGATCACAACCCGCTGATCGACCTGGTGCCGCCGCAAGGCATCAAGCTGACCCCGCGCCACTACGCGTATTTGAAGATTTCCGAAGGCTGCAACCACAGCTGCTCGTTCTGCATCATCCCGTCGATGCGCGGCAAACTGGTCAGCCGTCCGGTTGGCGATGTGCTCGACGAAGCCCAGCGCCTGGTCAAATCCGGCGTTAAAGAGCTGTTGGTGATCTCGCAAGACACCAGCGCTTACGGCGTTGATGTGAAATACCGCACCGGTTTCTGGAACGGTGCGCCAGTGAAAACCCGCATGACCGAGCTATGCGAAGCGCTGAGCACGCTGGGCGTCTGGGTCCGCCTGCATTACGTTTATCCGTACCCGCACGTCGACGAGCTGATTCCACTGATGGCCGCCGGCAAGATCCTGCCGTACCTGGATATCCCGTTCCAGCACGCCAGCCCGAAAGTCCTGAAGTCGATGAAACGCCCGGCGTTCGAAGACAAGACCCTGGCGCGCATCAAGAACTGGCGCGAAATCTGCCCGGACCTGATCATCCGTTCGACCTTCATCGTCGGCTTCCCGGGCGAAACCGAAGAAGACTTCCAGTACTTGCTCAACTGGCTGACCGAAGCCCAGCTCGACCGCGTCGGCTGCTTCCAGTACTCGCCGGTTGACGGCGCGCCAGCGAATGATCTGGATCTGGAAGTGGTACCGGACGACGTCAAGCAGGATCGTTGGGAGCGCTTCATGGCGCACCAGCAGGCGATCAGCTCGGCACGTCTGCAAATGCGCATCGGTCGTGAGATTGAAGTGCTGGTGGACGAGGTTGACGAACAAGGTGCGGTCGGCCGTTGCTTCTTCGACGCCCCGGAAATCGATGGCAACGTGTTTATCGACAATGGCAGCAACCTGAAGCCGGGCGACAAGGTCTGGTGCAAGGTGACTGACGCTGACGAATATGATCTGTGGGCTGAGCAGATCTGATCTGAAGATCAAAAGCCCCTCACCCCAGCCCTCTCCCAGAGGGAGAGGGGGCTGACCGTGTTGTTCTTTCTAGGTACATCGACCTGAGCTATCCGGTCGAACTCAGGTTTGAAAAGCACGAAGTTCAGCTCCCTTCCCCCTCGCCCCCTCTGGGGGAGAGGGTTGGGGTGAGGGGGAGAGATCTTGCTGGCGACAGAAATAGCCAGCCAGACACCGCAACAAATCCAAAAAGCCCCGCTCTTTTCCGAGATACGGGGCTTTTTTGCGGCTATCGTTTAGCGGGGGACGGACTCCCTTGAACCGCACAAGAGGCACACGCACATGCGTCAGCATTCGGTTATCCACACACCGAAAATCAGCGATTACGAAGAACTGACCCGGGTCTGGGAGGCCTCGGTCCGTGCGACTCACCAGTTCCTGCCGGACAGCTACATCGAGCTGCTGCGCAATCTGGTGCTCACCCGCTATCTCGATGCGGTCATGCTGATCTGCACCAAGGACCGCCAGCAGCGCATTACCGGGTTTGCCGGTGTGGCGGCGGGCAAGATTGAAATGTTGTTCATCGATCCTGATCATCGTGGCCAAGGCTTGGGCAAGCAGCTGCTCCGATATGCGATCGAACGGCTCAACGCCGATGAACTCGACGTCAATGAGCAGAACCCGCAAGCCTTGGGATTTTATGAAAAGCAGGGATTTGAAGTGATCGGCCGCTCCGAGGTCGATGGCATGGGCCAGCCGTATCCGCTGCTGCATATGCGCTTGCGGCAGTCCCAACAGCGCTCGGGCAACGGCTGACACACTATGAAACCCATGTGGGAGCGAGCCTGCTCGCGAATGCGGTGTACCAGTCACTGCAAACATTGACTGGCAGGACGCCTTCGCGAGCAGGCTCGCTCCCACATTGAATACAGCGCCTGCAAATGGAACCGGGCTTAACCGCTTCCACACAGGTACAATGCCCACCCCTTTTTTGTTACGGCCCCGTCATGACTGACCCGATTCGCCTCTCCAAACGCCTCATCGAACTGGTCGGTTGCTCCCGCCGGGAGGCCGAGCTGTTCATCGAGGGCGGCTGGGTCACCGTGGACGGCGAAGTCATCGATGAGCCGCAATTCAAGGTCGGCGAGCAAAAGGTCGAGCTCGACAAGGACGCCAAGGCCACCGCGCCGGAGCCGGTGACCATCCTGCTTAACGCGCCCGCCGGCATGGATGTCGACAGCGCCATGCAAACGCTCAGCGCGGAAACCCTCAGCGAAGAGCATCGCTACGGCAAGCGTCCGTTGCGCGGGCATTTCCTGCGCCTGACCGCCAGCGCCGACCTGCAGCCCAAGGCCAGCGGCCTGCTGGTGTTCACCCAGGACTGGAAAATCCTGCGCAAGCTCACCGCCGACGCGGCGAAGATCGAGCAGGAATACATCGTCGAAGTCGAAGGTGAGATGGCTGCCCACGGCCTCAACCGTTTACAGCATGGCCTGACGCACAAGGGCAAGGAGCTGCCGCCAGTCAAGGCCAGCTGGCAGAACGAAAACCGTCTGCGCTTCGCCATGAAAAACCCGCAGCCGGGAATCATCGCGCAGTTCTGCGAAGCGGTCGGCCTGAAGGTCATCGGCATCCGCCGCATCCGCATCGGCGGCGTGTCGATCGGCAAGGTCCCGCTCGGCCAATGGCGCTACCTGTCCGGCAAAGAGAAGTTCTAGCACTTCCACTGCCGCCATACATTTCGGCAGCGCCTACGAGCGCTGCCCACAACGCATCAGGAATACCGACATGGTTCATAACGACGTACTGCGCAGCGTGCGCTACATGCTCGACATCAGCGACAAGAAAGTTGTCGAAATCATCAAACTGGGCGGCATGGACGTCACGCTCGCCGATGTCATCACCTGGCTCGACAAGAAAGAAGAAGACGAAGAAGGCTTCGTGCGCTGCCCGGACGAAGTCATCGCGCATTTCCTCGACGGTCTGGTGATCTTCAAGCGCGGCAAGGACGAAAGCCGTCCGCCACAGCCGATCGAAGTGCCGGTGACCAACAACATCATCCTGAAAAAACTGCGCGTGGCCTTCGAACTGAAAGAAGACGACATGCACGCGATCCTCAAAGCCGCCGAGTTTCCGGTATCCAAACCCGAACTGAGCGCGCTGTTCCGCAAGGTCGGCCACACCAACTACCGTCCGTGTGGTGACCAGTTGCTGCGTAACTTCCTCAAGGGCCTGACCCTGCGCGTCCGCCCTGCCTGATGCCCTTGTGCGGTGGCGATCGATAGTCGCCGCCGCAACGCATGACCGTTCATTCCCTGCAAAAATAATGGCTCCGCTTTTCGCGGCTGACGACTAGGGTGTACTGATCCCTAATCTTCAGGACTCGCCATGCATCCCTACTTTTCCCTGCAAGGCCGCACCGCTCTGGTGACAGGCGGAACCCGTGGTATCGGCAAGATGATCGCCAAGGCCTTCGTCGAGGCCGGCGCCCATGTCTACGTGTGCTCGCGCGACGTCGAAGCCTGCCAGCAAACCGCCGAAGAACTCGGCGCCATGGGCACTTGCCACGGCGTGGCGGCGAATCTGGCGACCGAAGAAGGCGTGCGGGAACTGGCCGCGCGTCTGGGTGAGCAGATCACTCATCTGGACATTCTGGTGAACAACGCCGGCACCACGTGGGGCGCGCCGCTGGAGAGTTATCCGGTCAAGGGCTGGGAGAAAGTCATGCAGCTCAACGTGACCTCGGTGTTCAGTTGCATCCAGCAGTTTCTGCCGTTGCTGCGCAAGGGTGGTTCGGCGGCAAATCCGGCGCGGATCATCAATATCGGTTCGGTGGCGGGGATTTCATCGTTTGGCGAGCAGGCGTATGCCTATGGGCCGAGCAAAGCGGCTCTGCATCAGTTATCGCGCATTCTGGCGCGGGAACTGGTGAGCCAGCACATCAACGTCAACGTGATTGCGCCGGGTCGCTTTCCGAGCAAGATGACCCAGCATATTGGTAATGATGAGCAGGCGTTGGCTGAGGACACCGCGCTGATTCCGATGAAGCGCTGGGGGCGTGAGGAAGAGATGGCGGCGCTGGCGATCAGCCTGGCGAGTACGGCGGGGGCTTATATGACCGGGAATATTATTCCTCTTGATGGCGGATTCAGTCTGTAGATCGGCGGCGCGGCCTTCGCGAGCAAGCTCGCTCCCACAGGGATCTTGTGCACGCCATAGATCCAATGTGGGTGCGAGCTTGCTCGCGAATAGGCCAGCCCTGCCACCACCAGACTTGAGACGGGACGGGTTATCATGCCCGCCCTACCCGCTTCGATCCCAGACCATGACTTACAGCGTCTCCCCCATCGGCTTCGTGCGCTCCTGCTTCAAGGAGAAGTTCGCCATCCCTCGCCAGCCGCAACTGGCACCGGCCGCCCGTGGCGTGCTGGAACTGGTCGCGCCGTTCGATCAGGGTGACGCCGTGCAGGGGCTGGAGCAGGTCAGTCATGTTTGGCTGTTGTTTCTGTTCCACCAAGCCCTGGAAGACAAACCGCGCCTGAAAGTGCGCCCGCCACGCCTGGGCGGCAATAAGTCGATGGGCGTGTTCGCCACCCGCGCCACGCACCGCCCCAATGGCATCGGCCAGTCGGTGGTGAAGCTGGACAAAGTCGAAGGTAATCGGCTGTTTATCTCCGGGATCGATCTGCTCGACGGCACGCCGGTGCTGGATATCAAACCCTATGTGCCGTATGCCGACATCATCCCCGGGGCGACCAATGACATCGCCAGCGCCGCGCCGCAGCTGATCGACGTGCAGTGGGCGGATTCGGCTTTGAAACAGGCGCACGCCCACGCTCAGCGCCTCGATGAGCCGTTGGTTGAGCTGATCGAGCAGTGCCTGGCGCAGGATCCGCGCCCGGCGTATCAGACGCCGGCGCCGGAACGTGAATATGGTGCGCAGTTCTGGGACCTGGACGTGCGCTGGCACTACCCGACGCCCGAACAGATCCGCGTGCTGGAAGTCATCCCGGCCGAGGCATAAAACCCGCAAACGAAAAAGCCCGCGCTGCCTTCTCAGGCAACGCGGGCTTTTACTGTCACACCGAAAAACCACTGTTGGAGCGAGCCTGCTCGCGAAGGCATCGTGTCATGCAACATCAACGTTGATGACAGACCGCATTCGCGAGCAGGCTCGCTCCCACAGTTATCGCAGGTTATTTTTCGACGAACGCACGCTCGATCAGGTAATCACCCGGCTCGCGCATCCGCGCCGAGATTTTCAGGCCGAAGCTGTCGAGCACTTCGCTGGTCTCGTCGAGCATGCTCGGGCTGCCGCAGATCATCGCGCGGTCGTCCTGCGGGTTGATCGGTGGCAGGCCGATGTCGCTGAACAGCTTGCCGCTGCGCATCAGGTCAGTCAGGCGGCCCTGATTCTCGAACGGCTCGCGGGTCACGGTCGGGTAGTAGATCAACTTGTCACGCAGCGCTTCGCCGAAGAACTCGTTCTGCGGCAGGTGCTCGGTGATGAATTCGCGGTAAGCGACTTCGTTGACGTAACGCACACCGTGAACCAGGATCACTTTCTCAAAGCGCTCGTAGGTTTCCGGGTCCTGAATGACGCTCATGAACGGCGCCAGACCAGTGCCGGTGCTCAGCAGGTACAAGTGCTTGCCCGGGTTCAGGTCATCAAGAACCAGCGTGCCGGTAGGCTTCTTCGAGATGATGATCTCGTCGCCCTCCTTCAAGTGCTGCAGCTGGGAGGTCAGCGGACCGTCCTGCACTTTGATGCTGAAGAATTCGAGATGCTCTTCCCAGTTCGGGCTGGCGATCGAGTAAGCGCGCATAAGCGGGCGGCCGTTGGGCTGTTGCAGGCCGATCATCACGAACTGACCGTTCTCGAAGCGCAGGCCCGGATCGCGGGTGCACTTGAAGCTGAACAGAGTGTCGTTCCAGTGATGAACACTGAGGACACGCTCGTGGTTCATGTTGCTCATGTACGTTTGACTCCTGGAGATTGGTCTGCGCGGCTCAATGAGGCTCAACGTGCGCAATTGCATCGCATTCTAATAGCGACGACAATATCTGTTAACTGGATTATTAAGATAAGGGTTATCGGTTATATCGATATGCGATTTACTCTCCGTCAACTGCAAGTCTTCGTCGCCGTCGCCCAGCAGGAAAGCGTATCCCGTGCTGCGGGTCTGCTCAACCTCTCGCAATCGGCGGCCAGCACTTCGATCACCGAGCTTGAGCGCCAGTCCAGCTGCCAGCTGTTCGACCGCGCCGGCAAACGCCTGAGCCTCAACGCCCTCGGCAAACAACTGTTGCCGCAAGCGGTGGCCCTGCTCGACCAGGCCAAGGAAATCGAAGACCTGCTCAATGGCAAATCCGGTTTCGGCTCTCTATCAGTGGGGGCGACGCTGACCATTGGCAACTATCTGGCCACCCTGCTGATCGGCAGCTTCATGCAGCGCCACCCCGAAAGTCAGGTCAAGCTGCACGTGCAGAACACTGCCAATATCGTGCAGCAGGTCGCCCACTACGAAATTGATCTGGGTCTAATCGAAGGCGATTGCAGCCACCCGGACATCGAAGTGCAGAGTTGGGTCGAGGATGAGCTGGTGGTGTTTTGCGCGCCGCAGCATCCGTTGGCCAAACGTGGCAGTGCGACGATGGAAGAGCTGACCCATGAGGCATGGATTCTGCGGGAACAGGGTTCCGGCACGCGGCTGACCTTCGACCAGGCCATGCGTCACCATCGCAGCGCGCTGAATATTCGCCTGGAGCTGGAACACACCGAGGCGATCAAACGCGCGGTGGAATCAGGCTTGGGAATTGGCTGCATTTCGCGGTTGGCGCTGCGCGATGCCTTCCGGCGCGGCAGTCTGGTGCCGGTGGAGACGCCGGATCTGGACCTGGCCCGGCAGTTCTATTTCATCTGGCACAAACAGAAATACCAGACCTCGGCCATGCGCGAGTTTCTCGAGCTGTGTCGCGCGTTCACCGCCGGAGTGCAACGCAGCGACGAAATCGTCTTGCCGACCATTGCTTAAAGCAGAATCACCGCCCACACCAGTCCGATCATGCTCAGCGCCACGAATTGCGCGGCGCTGCCCATGTCCTTGGCGTTCTTTGATAGCGGATGCAATTCCAGCGAGATGCGGTCAATGGCCGCTTCCACCGCTGAGTTGAGCAGCTCGACAATCAGCGCCAGCAAGCAAACCGCGATCAACACCGCCTGCTCGACCCGGCTGACATTGAGGAAGAATGTCAGCGGAATCAGCACCACGTTGAGCAGCACCAGTTGGCGGAATGCCGCTTCGCCAGTGAAGGCGGCGCGCAGGCCATCGAGCGAATAGCCGGACGCGTTGAGGATGCGTTTCAGGCCGGTCTGGCCCTTGAAAGGTGACATAAGAAAGAAACCAGCCAAAAAGGTGTGGGGAAGCTAGATCAACGAAAGTCAAAAAAGCGTGAAACCGCCAGCCATCACTGGCTCGGAATTGACTCAAGTTGTTGCAGCAGTAAAGCCGCTTGCGTGCGAGTGCGCACGTTCAATTTGCGAAAGATCGCGGTGACGTGGGCCTTGATGGTCGCTTCCGACACGCTCAGCTCATAAGCGATCTGCTTGTTCAGCAGACCTTCGCAGACCATGGTGAGCACCCGGAACTGTTGCGGTGTCAGGCTGGCAAGGCCATCGCTGGCAGCTTTCGCCTCATCCGACACGCTCACCGCTTCGAACGCTTGCGGCGGCCAGAACACGTCGCCATCGAGCACCTTGCGCACCGCTTCCTGAATTACGCTCAGATCACTGGACTTGGGAATGAAGCCACTGGCGCCGAACTCGCGGGACTTGACCATCACCGAAGCTTCTTCCTGGGCCGAGACCATCACCACCGGAATCTGCGGATACTGCCCGCGCAGCAGCACCAGCCCGGAAAAACCGTAGGCGCCGGGCATGTTCAGATCCAGCAGGACCAGATCCCAGTCAGCCTTTTCGGTCAGGCGGGCTTCCAGTTCGGCGATGCTCGCCACTTCCACCAGCCGCACGTTCGGGCCAAGGCCCAGCGTCACCGCTTGGTGCAGCGCGCTGCGAAACAGGGGGTGATCATCGGCAATCAGGATGTCGTATGTGGCCATTTTTCAAATGATCCTGTTTTTGATGGCAGACGCGGTAGATTCCGGTCTGGCCAAAGCAACTCGAGACAACGCTTGGAAGCGCTATCCACAGGGGCACGTTCAACGCCAATCAACAGCAAACACGGCGTCTCAAACCTTGGCCGCACCCTAATCGGCGCCAAGCATGCCCAGCGCAGCCGGGGTGGTCAAGCAAGATGGCCAGCGCTGTCGACAGTATGGGCCACTATCGGGCCAACTCCGGCTGCGGCTTTCGTATATAGGGCAACAGCTCGGCGTGAGCGGGCGTTGATTCATTTATGTCCAGTTGCTGCTTGGCACCGAGGTAATGCTGGCTGAACACATCGAAATAGGCGTCCAGCGCCGAAGCGGCAGCGCTGTCACCGGCCAGCTCCAGGCACAACGCCGCGACTTCGGCGGTGCACAGGTGCTCGCTGCGGGTCGAACGGCGCAAGCGATAGCGCGAGAGCTTGTCGGGCAGCAGGCTGAGGATCGGCAAGCGGTCGAAATACGGACTCTTGCGAAAGATCTTGCGCGCCTCGGTCCAGGTCGCATCCAGCAGTATGAACAGCGGGCGCTTGCTGCTATCGACTGTCACCGTGTTGGTCACCCGCGACGGTTCGACATACTCACCCGGAAACACCAGATACGGCTGCCACTGCGGATCGTTGAGCAGTGCAAGCATCTGCGGGTCGGGCTCGGTGCGTGACCAGATGAACGCATGGTTGTCGCGCACCACATCGGCAATCAGCCAACCGGTGTTGCTTGGCTTGAACACTTCCTTGCCGGTCATGATCAGGCACACGCCGGAACGGGTGTCGACGCTTGGCCGCCACGCGCACAGGCAATGACTGATGATGACCCGGCAATCGCGGCAACGCTCGGAGCGAAAGCCGCGCGCCTGAATCGGCTTGATACCTTCGTCCTCGCGCTGATCGCGCAGGCGGGCCACGGCGTTGGGGGCATGGTTCATCGCAGGCAACACCGGCAGACAGGGAAACTCGACACGAACGACACTCGGCAGGGCAATAAAGGCCGGCAGTTTACCAGAGCGACGGCCACAAGCCTGTACCGTCCAGACCGGCTCACCTATAATTCGCCGCCACTGAACGCACCGCCCCGTGACGGGTCGAAGCACCAGTCACCGAATCAGGAGAGTTTCATGCTGCGCCTTATCGTTCCCACCGCTGCCATTCTGCTGGCGTCGTCCTTTACCGCTCAGGCTGCGTCCCTGAGTGAGCAGAATCTGAACCGAGAGCTGCGCAACGTCGCCGCCCAAAGCAGCGTCGGCACGCCACGGGCGATCAATGAAGACATTCTTGATCAAGGCTACACCGTCGAAGGCACACAGCTGATCAACCATCTGAGCGTGCAAAAGAGCCACGCCGACAAGATGCGCGCCGATCCCAAGGCTGTGTATTTCCAGTTGGGCGCGTCGGTGTGCAACAACCCGTCGTACCGCAAGCTGATGGCCAAGGGCGCGATCATGCGTTACGACTTCACCGAAGTGAAAACCAACAAAGCCATCGGTTCGGCCAGCTATCAGGAATCCGATTGCCCGAAAGCCGCGCCAGCGAAAAAGAAGTAATCAGCGCGAAGCCTTGGCGCGCCGCTGTTCATCCTCGGCGCGCAGTTCTGCCACCAGCGCCTGCAGATAGCGCGAGCGGCGTTCGCCGCCGGCCAATCGTCGGCAGCACTCTTCTTCGAGACTCAATTGATGCGTCTCGGCCGACTCCTGCAACATTCGATACAGCTGAGTATCGATCTCCAGAACCACTCTGACCATGCATCCCGCCTCCTTGCCACCCACGAATCCTTGAATTGCTTTGCCTTGCAAACGCAAGGTTGTCTTGCGACGTCTGTATTTGAGTAAATCAGAGTGATGGCCCTTTGCGACACGTTCAGACGAGCGGCGGGGCTTTAGCGCAAATCAGTAAGCGGTTGCCAGACAAAACGTTACAGCGCACTGTTCAAGTCAGCGCGAATGCGTGCGAGGGTCTAGATTGAGAGTATTCCCGATCATTCGTTAACGGCAGAAATGGAACTGCCGGCCCTGTGTGTTTTTGCAGTGCGACCCGGACGCTGGTTGTCCGGGCTACCCGCTCTGTACAGAAGGAGACGTTGAATGCCTTATCAACCGAATGACCTCTTGAGCCGTCATTTTCAGGAAAGCGGCGACCTCATCAGCCAAGTCGAAGCCCAACTCAACCGTGTTTCCACCAACAGCCCGAACATCCCCATCTACCGCGACATGATCCTGACCGTGCTGCGCATGGCTCAGGAAGACCACAACCGCTGGAACGCCAAGATCACCCTGCAAGCCCTGCGTGAACTGGAGCAGGCGTTCCGCGTGCTCGAACAATTCAAGGGCCGGCGCAAAGTCACCGTGTTCGGCTCGGCACGTACGCCAGTGGAACATCCGCTATACGCGATGGCCCGCGAACTCGGCGCAGCGCTGACGCGTGCAGAGATGATGGTCATCACTGGCGCCGGCGGCGGCATCATGGCCGCCGCCCACGAAGGAGCCGGTCGAGATCACAGCTTGGGGTTCAACATCACCCTGCCCTTCGAACAACATGCCAACCCCACCGTCGACGGCACCGACAATCTGTTGCCATTCCACTTTTTCTTCACCCGAAAACTGTTCTTCGTCAAAGAGGCAGACGCGCTGGTACTGTGCCCGGGCGGGTTTGGCACCCTTGATGAAGCGCTGGAAGTGCTGACACTGATTCAGACCGGCAAAAGCCCATTGGTGCCGGTGGTGTTGCTGGATGTTCCGGGCGGTACCTTCTGGCAAGGTGCGCTGGACTTCATCCGCAATCAGCTGGAAGAAAACCGCTATATCCTGCCGACCGATATGAAGCTGATGCGACTGGTTTACAGCGTTGAAGACGCGGTGGACGAGATCAATCAGTTCTATAGCAACTTCCACTCCAGCCGCTGGCTCAAGCGGCAATTTGTAATTCGCATGAACCACAAGCTCAGCGACCAGGCACTGACGCAGATGCAGGAAGAGTTCACCGACCTGTGCCTGAGCGACGAGTTTCATCAACATGCCTACAGCGGCGAAGAACACGACGATGCGCAGTTCAGCCATCTGGTGCGGCTGGCGTTTGCCTTCAATGGCCGCACCCATGGTCGTCTGAGGGAGTTGGTGGACTTTATCAATCTGCCGGAAAACTGGGCCGATTCAAAACCGCCCACTGCACAACGCTCACGCGAGCCTTTCAACGTGATTTGAAGGCAAAAAAAGGCCCGCTATTTTCTAAAAAATAGCGGGCCTTTTTTGTCGAATCGGTCTAATCGTCCATCCCTCGACCGCTGAACAAGCGGTTGATCATCTCCATCGAGAACCCACGATACGCCAGAAACCGGCCTTGCCTGGCCCGCTCTTTCGCATCAATCGGTAGATGCCCGGAGAATTTGCGTTGCCACGTATCCTGAAGCTGCGCCTGCCAATTGATACCGCTTTCGCGCAGGGCGATTTCGATATCGGTACGTTGCAAACCCCGCTGGCTGAGCTCCTCGCGAATTCGCAGGGGGCCATAGCCGGAACGGGCACGGTAGGAGACAAAACTTTCAAGGTAACGGGCTTCGGAAAGCAGCCCCTCTTCCGTCAAACGGTCGAGGGCTGTTTCGATCAGCTCCGCCTCGGCGCCGCGCTGACGCAGCTTACGCGTCAACTCGACTCGACCATGCTCGCGACGTGCGAGCAGGTCCATAGCGGTTCGCCGCACCGCGACGAGGGTATCCAGTACGGCGGTGGTCATCGCTGGTATCAGAGGTCAGCGTCGGCCAGGTCGTCTTCGGTCTCTTTGACCGCCGAGGCCTTGGAGTCCGCGATCACAGCTGGCGACAGCAGCTTGTCACGCAGCTGCTTCTCGAGCTTCGCGGCAATTTCCGGGTTGTCCGCCAGGAACTTGGCCGAGTTGGCCTTGCCCTGACCGATCTTGGTGCCTTCGTAGGCGTACCAGGCGCCGGACTTCTCGACAAAACCGTGCAGCACACCCAGGTCGATCATCTCGCCGTTGAGGTAGATGCCTTTGCCGTAAAGAATCTGGAACTCGGCCTGACGGAACGGCGAAGCCACCTTGTTCTTCACAACCTTGACGCGAGTTTCGCTGCCGACCACTTCGTCGCCTTCCTTCACCGCGCCAGTACGGCGGATGTCGAGACGAACCGAAGCGTAGAACTTCAGCGCGTTACCACCGGTGGTGGTTTCCGGGCTACCGAACATCACACCGATCTTCATACGGATCTGGTTGATGAAGATGACCAGGCAGTTGGCGTTCTTGATGTTACCGGTGATTTTACGCAGCGCCTGAGACATCAGACGTGCTTGCAGGCCGACGTGCATGTCGCCCATTTCACCTTCGATTTCAGCCTTCGGTACCAGTGCCGCCACGGAGTCGACGATGATCACGTCAACGGCGTTGGAGCGCACCAGCATGTCGGTGATTTCCAGGGCCTGTTCGCCGGTGTCCGGCTGGGAAACCAGCAGGTCGTCGACGTTGACGCCGAGCTTGCCGGCATACTCTGGATCGAGTGCGTGTTCGGCGTCGACGAATGCGCAGGTCGCGCCGGCTTTCTGCGCCTGGGCGATCACGGACAAGGTCAGTGTGGTTTTACCGGAGGATTCAGGACCGTAGATTTCAACAATACGGCCTTTTGGCAGACCGCCGATGCCGAGTGCGATATCCAGACCCAGAGAGCCAGTAGAGATGGCCGGGATCGCCTGACGGTCCTGATCGCCCATACGCATTACGGCACCCTTGCCGAATTGACGTTCGATCTGACCCAGGGCCGCAGCCAAGGCTTTCTTCTTGTTGTCGTCCATTAAAGTCCTCACGTAATCAATAAGGCCTGACGGCCAACACCTGTATAAGTAGCCAGTATTATTCCACAGCGTTCGAAGATCGCCTACCCCTGATTTTCGATTTCTCGTGCCGCTAGTCGCACAAGCCCCTCTAGCGCGGCCTTCACCGTTTGTCGGCGGACTTCATCACGGTTGCCGGGGAAGTGCTGAACCTCACTGTAAACCTCGTCGCCAACACCCCAGGCCAGCCATACCGTGCCGACTGGCTTGTTCGGTGTGCCACCGTCGGGGCCGGCGACACCGCTGACCGCCACGGCAAAATGCGCCAGGCTGTGCTGCTGCGCACCGCGCACCATGGCCTCGACCACTTCGCGACTGACCGCCCCTACCGTCTCGAACAAATCGCCCGGCACATCCAGCTGCCGGGTCTTCTGCCGATTGGAATACGTCACGTACCCCGCTTCAAACCAGGCCGAACTGCCCGGAATCCGCGTAATCGCTTCGGCAATCCCGCCACCTGTGCAGGACTCGGCGGTAGTGACATGGGCATTGAGCACTTGCAGACGTCGGCCCAGTTCTGCGGCCAGTTGGGTGGTCTCTTTCACGGCGAGCTCCGGATCGTGTGGAATGCCTTCACCGTACACGAGCCGGCCATGCTTTCAATACACAGAATCATTCAAGATGTTCGGGCGCCAGCGCTCTGACATAGGCCTGACAGGCCTGCAACGCAATCAATCCACGATCGCCGGTGTCAGTGATGGCGATAATTCGTTGAGCATGCGCCGGGTCAAGTCGGGCGCGTACGGCTGCAGAATCCACGCCGCCGGTGCCGGCGGTGGCTGGCACCGCACAGCCGTGGGCAACGTCGCCGGCATCGAGAAGGACTGACAGCCGCACATCGGCAGTAGCAAGGCGATCGCGCAGACGATCCTGATCACGTTGGGCATCGCTCAGCGCTCGGTAATGGGTTTGTTCACTCGCTGCGAGCCGTTGCTCCAGCGCCAGGCGTTTGTCCTGCTCGGCCTGTTGCGCGGTGGCGGCGGTCAGCGTCAGTTGATTGAGGGTTTCGGCGTTTAACCGCGCTTGGTCGGCCAAGTGCCGCCCGTAACGCCAGTCCTGAAACTGCCACGCCGCGGCGAAAGCCCCCGCCACCAGCAACAACAGGCCAATCACCCGCCAGGAGCCGGACATAGCACCGCCCTCGCCCGTGTCCAAATTTCCAGGCGATCCTGCAAGCCATTCAACCCGCCGTTGATCCGGCGGGTGATGGTGTTGAACTGGTCCGCGTCGGCCAGTTCATTCAGGCCCTTCTGCGCCCAGAACCACGCCGCCGATTCGGCCGCCCATTGCGGTTGCTCGAGCAATTCGGGCAATGCCAACAGACGCTCATCGCCAAACAAGCCGAGACTGCACTGACGATAATTTGCCCGGCCGGTGATCTGAATCAGTCCTCGCCCGCGATACTTTTGCCCGTCGCCGTCGGCTTCCGGAGTATTGCCCAGACGCAGCGCCAGCGTGCCGGTGTCGTATTTGCTCAGGTACTGGTTGTTGCCCAGTTCGCGCACGTAACGCAATTGGCCCGACTCGTGACCGACCTGTGCCAGAAAAGCCGCGATACGTTTTGGCGTATCGATGCGATGCCTGGCCATCGCGGTGTTGAGTGGCGAAACAAAAACGCCCGCTTGGGAGCGGGCGTTGGGCATGATGTCGATAAGGTGTTTTTCAGTTAATTGCATGATGCTTGATCCTCCCTGGATGTTGTCCCGATTGAATCACGGCTGGCGGTTGATGCTTGCCAGCCATTTTTTTCCGGAGTTTTCAGGTAATGAACCGTTCGATCAAAACGGCCTCAGAGTGCAGCGGCCAACCATACGGGAGCCACTGGCCGATGCTCGCTGAACGGAAAAAATGATCCCTGCGGCCACTCACGCAAGTCACGACGATAGGCCTGCAACTGTGCGTATTGCTCGGTAGTAAGCGTGGTACCGCCGCCGTCCTCGAGTTCGTCCCGGTCACGCGCCACCAAACCGTCAGTGGCGGCCAGCTGGGCCGTACGCCAGGCGCGCTCGGCGTCAGCAGCTGCATCCGGCGAGGGTGGCGGGGGATCGACGAGAATCGGATAACCGTTAGTGGCGCTCACGCCGATCATTTTTGGCGTGACCGCCAACTGTTGCAGTAATGAGATCCAATAGCCCTGAGGAATCTCGATTACGTCATCGGGAATGTCCGTCGAGTTGATACCCGGCACATACGCGCCTTGGGTGCTGGCGCTGAATAAAACAGTGAAGGGATTCATTCAGTAGCCCTTTGCAAAATAATTCACCGACCAACCGGCGCTGACTTGACCAGCAGCATTGCGAATTCTCAGCGTGCAGCCCTTTGCGCTGTACGCTGTTACCGCAACCATCGCCGCATCGCCCCCCGTATGTGTCGCTACCAGCGAGAAATATGCCTTGGGAAAAGTCATCGCAAATGTCACGTAGACATCCCCCTCGGCGTTCGATATCCCCGTGCCCCACTGATCGATGTTGCCACTAGCGTGTTTTTGATACCCGGGATTGCTGACCATTCCGGAAAACAGCGCGGCGTATTTCAAACTGGCGGTCCCGTAAACCGTCCAGATGCCACTCTCTTTGACAAAGTTGGCGCTCTCCCCGCTGTTCATCACAATCGAGGTCAGATAGGCCCCTTGGGGGCTGATCTGCGCACCGGACTTACTCGCAACCGTGACCGGTGCGCTGTTGCGGCAGTGCAGGCCAATACTCGCGCCATCAGGTACCGAGGCCACGTCAGGCAGGGTAACGGTATAGGAAACGGTCCCGCCCATTCCGATCGAGCAGCCGACATCAGCGATCGACAGTTGCGTTGCGGCGGATACTCCCCTTGCACTTGCGTAACTGCCTAATGCACGCTGAACAAACTCAGCAGTGGCCACCGACCGACTTTTATCAAACTGGGCGGCAGTCAAAAACAGCGCCGGGCTGCGAAGTGCGCCGAGCAATTGATCGTTGGTCGTCTCTTCCGGCGTTAAACCCGCCGCCTCAACAACACTAAGAATTTCCTGCGTTACACCATTTCCCCACACCGCTGGAATCAGCGAGCCCGGCGCTCCGCTTGCAGGGTTTTCATCCACGAACCTGCCGTTGACCAGTCCGATATTGGGCACACTCTTTGGATAATCCATTTTTAGTCTCCGGCTGTATTCATTCGATGCCGAGTGCGCACACAGCCAGCCCGGTCTTTCGAACGCATCTGCATTCAGCAAAAATACTGAGCACTTGCAGATTGTTTTCGCGGCTGACGCACTCGACTCCAGCACTGAAGCATTCAATCAGGCTGCGGTGGCCAATCGATCGCGCGAGGGAAAGCGGGCTGACTTTCGACTCTGGAAAGCAGTACCCGGTACTTTCTCCAGAGATCAAGTTGCGCCTGGGTCATTGGCAACTGCGTGGATTCCTCATCTGTTGCCATGCCCAATGCCACGGAGTCCTGCAGAGTGCTGAGGTCACTCTGCAACTTTGCGATCATCGAGGAAGCCAATGCCGAGAGCGCGGAAGATTTCATGCGCATTGCATCTTTCAGTTGTTCTTCGTCGGGTTCGGCAATGTCGCCGTATTCCAGAGCAACTGCCCGTTCAAACAATTCTCGACCGTGAGTCTCCGGATCTTTCGGCGAAGCCGTAAAGGGTACTTCACCCAATGAATCTCTGGTCTCCTCGAAAGTCACCAACAGGTTCAACGAGGTATGTTCCACGTCGTTCCAGCAAGGCTGACGCGCACTCAGAATTGTCATCATTTCAATAAACCCTCAGGCATAGAACAGTGGAGTCAGGGCTGGCACCGTCGGCATTTCGGATAGCCCCCATGATTCGCCAGGTGCCGGCAGGTGCGCCGCCCCAGGCAGAGCCGTCGGTGGCCGTGAACCGGCAGTTGACACCGGCAGCAAGTGCGCCCGGCCCTGTAGCGCCTCCTCCGCCAACGACCAACAAGGCATAAGAACCGACCACCCCTGCTTCGGCGGTTGATTGCGCAGCGACCGCTTTCGCATTACCGATGCCGTCGGTCCAGATGCTGCCCAGATCAGTTGCATCGACTTGTGCCCGCAGAGACGTACTGTCAGCCGCCCAGCCGATCATTACCGTATTGTTCGACTGGAAGTTTCCTCCGCCTTGGCGAACCGGGGTAAACCCCAGACGGGGCTGCAAAAGATAAACGCCGTTATCGGAAGTACGCCGCATATAGGGCTGATTCGGATCATTACTGGCAAACCCTGCCCAGGTAATGCCGTCACTGAGCACGCGAGCACTGACTTGGCCGGTGATCTCGGCACGCGTCATGCCATCCGTGATGCCATAGCCCGCAAGTGTCGAGGCACTTTTCGCCAGCATCACGACTTCGTTGCTGTTCTTGTTTCGCATATAAGGAGAAGCGGAGCTCCCACCTGCGAAACCGGCCACCGAACACGCATCCGAAGCGATTTTGGCGTCCAGCAAGCCATTCGTCGCACTCTTGCTGTAAACGTCCGCGACATTGGCCTTGGTCCCGGGGTCAAAGTTGGCCGAACACCACAGGTTGCCAAAACTGGTAGCGTCCACCTGGATCAGGATGTTCTTGCCGTCCCAGCCAATGGACACGGTATTGCCAAGTTGCCCGGCGCCACCGCCTTGTTTCACAAATGCGCTGTTGGCAGCCACTTTCGTGTACGCATCCACTATGCCGTACCCATCAAGGGTTGTCGGATTAGAGCCGGCTGTTACTTGCCCCCGTGCATTAACCATGACCTTGCGGTATTCGCCAGATGCGACCCCGGTGTACCCCGCCAGCAATTCAAACGTCAGCGCAGTAGTGCCGACCTTGATCGGACCGGGTGTGGTCAGTTGCCAAAGACGGGACCTGTTCACCACACCTTCATCGGTCGCAATGATAAAGCTGCTGGTCACTTGATAGTCCTGCGCGGCATCCACTGCGCGCGACCATGAGCCGGCAGCCACCACGTAAACACCGTTTTGCGATGCATTGGCCTGATCTTTCACCAGCACTCGATCGGCAACGGCCAGTTGTACACCATCGATGTTCTGCAAACCGCTGAGGGCAATTGTTCCCGTGGTCGCTACCCGCACCGAGTTCTTGAAGTCATGAGCGGCAAAACTCTGGATGGCTTGCAGCAGCTGCGTTGAAACATCTTCCTCGGGCTCCATCCCCGCCGCTTTGATCACGTTCAGGATCTCTTGGGTAACAGCATTGCCCCAAGTTGCCGGGATCAAAGACCCAGGTGTTCCTGCGACCGGGTTCTCGTCCACAAACTGTCCATTCACCAGCCCGACACCGGGGGTGTTTTTCGGGTAATCCATACTTTCTAACCTCTAGTCATAATTGATGTGCACACGGGTATGCGCAGGTGCACTGCGATGGATAAGGCATTCCAGGGCGCTACCGGGATTTACGCCAAAGCGCTCGCCCCAATAACTGGCGCCGAAACGCCGGCCGATGAATTGCCGACCACCGGTATTGAGCGTCCACATGAACTGCGCCTGCCAACTGCCAAAGTGCCCCTTACCGAAACGTGAGCGCCCCATTCGTGGTGCTCTCAACTCAGTCACGGTGGCGTTGGGATAGCCTTGAGTTCTGGCGATTTCGACGAAGTAGCCTATGGTCTGGCTGCCGACTGCGAGCAGGCGTCGGCGCACCGCCAGACGACGGTCGTCGAACAAAGGCTTCTGTCCAAGGCAGGGATCAGGCAAATTCATGACCCGCTCCCAATCGGGTACCAGCTCGCTGACGCCGGCAGGATCCATTTCGTTTTGCAGATCAACGGCGCGGGCGTCCAGACGCGACAGCTCTTGGGAAATACTCACGAGCACTGCGTCCAGTTCAGGTACTCGCTCCGGGTCCCAGGCCGGACCACTGGGCAGCAAATTGCGTAACTGGGCCTGATATTGCACCGCAGTTCTTATGCCTCCCATATGCACCCCCCGAAGGTCAGCAACTGGTTCTCGGTCGGCACGACATTGCCAACGGGCGCAATCAGTTGGTGGTCATACTCACCGGTGGCGCTGCTGATCGCTTCGCGAATATGACTTTGCAGCAAGGTGTCGCCCAGACCGGCCTCGCGGTTGTGCAAATCGTGCAGTTGCGCTTGCACCGCGGCCCGCACGGCGCTGGTATCGGGACTCAAGCGTATTTTATAGGTGACCGGGACCTGCTCCGGAGCCAGCACATGGACTTCGGCGGTCACCGGACGCAGCGGTTCGATATAGGCCTGAACCTCGGCTAATTGCTCAGCCCCGGGAATCGGCTGCGTATCGTCATCGCGCATGATGAACAGGCTGACAATGCCCATGCCGCCTTCGCCGCCCCGGCACCACGCCCGCGTCACACCCGGCACTTCCAGCGCCCAGGTTTCGTAGTCGCTGGCCGCGCCACCATGGGGAATCACGCGGTAGGAACGGATGACCCGCGAGCGCAGCGATTCGAGGCTTTCCGGCGCCACACCGCCGCTGAGGCCCGGCGCCAGCACCACGAAGCTGTTGCCGACAATCCCGGCAATCGGTTGCACCGGGGTCAGCGTCAAACCCGCATCAGCGTTGCCCAGACTGCCGGCCTCCAACGCGGCAATTGTGGTGTTGTTGCTGCCATTGACCGTGGTGCGCGCGGTGGTGACTTTGTAGGTGCGGCCATCGTTCGCTTGCAGCAGCGTGTCGACGTCGAGCACGGCGCCAGCAGTTGCAGTAAAACTGACGCTGCCGGTAGCCACCTGCGCAGCTTTACGCGGTTGGTTCAGGCGCAGCGCGGCGATGCGTTCCAGAGTCGACTCGTCAGCCTTGTCGGGCAGGATCTGCTCGGCAATCCAGTCGAGATAACCGTACAGACCATAAGCGGCGCCGCCGAGGGTGCGGGCGAGCACTTGCGCATCGGACTGGCGCAGCGAATCGCCGGCCAGGTCGCTTTGGGTGCGCTTGATCAGCACCGGCAGCGAAGGGGTTTCAAACGGCATAGATCACCTGCCAACTGTTATCGGGGTTGATGTCCAGACGCTCACCGTCGGCCAGGGTCAGGACCGTGCGCAGTTTCAGGCGCTGGGCGTCGAGGCGTTCGCTGATGATGTCGATGGCGCTGCAGTGGCCGTCGTCGAGCAGCCATTGCAGGGCTTCGCGGGCATAAAATTCGGCGTCCATTTGCGTCTGCCGCGTCAGCTTGACCCGGCGCAGCAGCCACAGCCGCGAGCCGATGCGATCGTCGGCAACCGTGGGGAAACTGTCGCCCCACCAGCCGAAGCGCTCTTCGTCATCGAGGGCGTCGTCATCAGCGGCGCGACGCCAGGTGAACAGACTGATGAGCACGGCGCGGGTCAGCGCGGCGTGGAGGTTCTGGCTGATGAACATCACTGGCCTCCTGCCGGCGCGCCGGTCTGACCGTTGCCGGCCTGCACGCCAACATGCACGTGTTTGATCTGGCTGATGCCGCCAGCCAGTTGATCACCGGTGGAAACGATCTTGCCGGTCTGGTTTATCACCGGCGTGTCGAAGTTCACCGCGCTGCTGGCGCGGATGTTCAGCGTGGCGGTT
The DNA here is from genome assembly GCF_040310465.1 of Pseudomonas sp. H26/SER47-MNA-CIBAN-0231. NCBI lineage: Bacteria > Pseudomonadati > Pseudomonadota > Gammaproteobacteria > Pseudomonadales > Pseudomonadaceae > Pseudomonas > Pseudomonas sp. H26/SER47-MNA-CIBAN-0231. Next base: position 28,796 of record NZ_JBEOPW010000015.1, read on the forward strand.
TCGATGTCGATGATCCGCCCGCGCTTGAAATGAATTTTGTCGCCCTCGTCGGTGTAGATCGCCACTTCACCGGCAGCGAGCGCTTGCAGGCGATAGCGACGGTCGGCGATGACCAGGGCGATGGCGTGGGAACGGTCGCCGCCGATGAAGGTGACGACCCCTTCGGCTCCCGCCAGCGGATGGCTGGTGAAACCGTAGGGTTCGAAGTGTTCGAGGTCGTCGTTGATTTCACCGGCGGTGAGGCGCATTTGCAGCGATTGCAGTTTCGAAGCCGAATTGGCGAGCACGACAGTGCCGCGCGCCAGCAGGCGTGTCAGTAGGCTCATGGGGTGTCCTTGAAAAGAGTCGCCCGAATGGGATCAGTGTGGGAGCGAGCCTGCTCGCGAACGCGGCGGGTCAGGCGCTGTGATGTTGAGGCTGGCGACGCTTTCGCGAGCAGGCTCGCTCCCACAGGGTTCGGGGTCAGGCTCAGGTTTTTTTCGGGGGAGTCGGATCAGGATCAAAGGTATGCGGCGGGGCAACTTGCAGCGTGGTCACCGATCCCTGCGCCGACAGCGAATAAGTGACCTTGGAAATCAGCATGTCACCATCGAAATCGAGCACCGGATCCTTGACCTTCACCAGCGTGTTGTGGCGCCACAAATCGCCATTGCTCTGCCGCCAGCCCTGCACCTGATAGGTGGTGGTCTGTGCGCGGCCCATGCGGGTCGCGCTTTCCCATTGGGCACGCTGCTGCGCCAACTCAAAGGTCAGTTGCGTGCCTTCATTGATCACCGTGGTGCGCCGCCGTTTGAAACTCAGATCGGCCGCGGTCGACTCGACTTCGCTGACCGCCGCGCCGCTCTTCGCATCCGAGCCTTTTTGCTGGCCGATCACCCGGTACTCGGAGAACACCTGGCTGAAATCCATTGGCGCATTGGCCGACAGGATATTCTTGCCCAGCTCCAGCGCATCGCTGGCGCGGCCACCGCTGCCGGGTTTGGCCAACACCAACTGGCCCAGCTCGTTGTCGGTGGAAAACACCCGCAGCAGCGAGAGCAATCGGTCGATCGACTGGAATGCCGTTTCACCCGGCACGATGGTGTGTTTGGTCAGGCGTGTGGTTTCGCTGATCTCGTTGACCAATGACAGCCCATATTCGCTCGCCAGATCGCGGACGATAGTCAGCAAGGGTTGTTGCTGCCATTGGCTGGGCAGGTTGCGAGCGGCGCAATCGACCAGATCCTGGGTCTTGGAACTGCCTTCGATGGTCAGGCTGATCTGCCGCCCGTCATAGCGGGTCGGTGCTTTGAACACGTAACCGGTGAGCACCAGGTCCTTGCCGATTTTTACCTCGCAGGGGTCGCCGGGTTTGATCCTTTGGTCTACGGCCTGCCCTGGCCATTGCCAGGTGATGTCGAGTTTGAAAGTGCGGAACTGACGCTCCAGATCAGCGGTGATTTCGACGCTTTTCCAGCCGCCGTATTCCATATTGTTGACCGTCAGCGTGACGTGATTGTCCATCTCGTTCATGGCGTCACTCCCGCGAGACTTTCACATCGTTGGGCGAGAAACCGGGATGGGTAATCGCATTACGCTGAGTCACTTCTTCGACCCGCGTGGCGTCGCCAAACTGTTTGTAGGCCACGACCACTGCCGGAAAGCTTTCCTGAAACGATTTGCTGACTTGACGCACGCCGGAGGACGCCACCGCTTTGAGATGAGCCACGAGCGCTTCCTTTACATCGTTGATGGCCTGGAAGTGCGCAGGTCCGGCTTTCGCCAGCATCGGGTCGATCGCTGCAGTCACCGCTGTGCGCAGCGCTTGCATGTCATCGCTGACGGGAACTTCCTGACGACTCACCGGCGACGTCGACTGTTGAGCCACCGACGGTGTCGACGCCAGCTTCACCGGCGTGGTCGCCACCGGCATCGACGCCACCCACTGCGCCACTTTGACCAGCAGCGTGTCCTGCACCAGATCCGCCATCGCCTGCGCGGCGGCATTGGTGTCCTTGCCCGTGGTGATCTTCGGCGCATCGGCTTTGCGAATCGCTTCGAGTTGCTGCGACACGTCAGCAATCACGCCACGGTAGCCTTCCTTGGCGAACGCTTTCAGCTCCTTGATATCACCGAGCAAACCCTTGAATTCCGCCGCCACTTCCATGGGCAGTTCCTTTACGGCGTTGACCAGCTCAGTGATCTGCCGGTACTGCTCGATCAAAGGTTTCAGTTGCTCCTTGATCACGTCATAGACGCCGGTGAGGCTGTTGCGCAGGTTGGTGATGCCGATCCGCGCAGCCTTGATCAAAGTCATCGCCTGTTCGAAACGCGCCACCGCCGAACCCAGCAGTCCGTCGGCCTTGGCCAGCAGCACTTTCTGCGTGCTGACCGTGGCTGTCGGAAACGGCAGGGGTTGGTCGGGATAGAACTTCAAGGCGAACGTCACCAACCCACCGTCCTGGCGAGTGTGGGTCATGTCGCACTCGCCGACCTTGACTTGCAGGCGTCCGAGCCACGGATGCACCAGCTCACCACGGCCCTGCTCCAGCGCCTTGAGCAACTTGTCGCGCTGCTCCAGACAATCAGGGCCGATGATGAACGCGGTCAGATCGTGGGTCTTGGCCTGTTGGCCGAGGTCCTCGAAAAACGGCAGGTCGCGTTGCGGGTATTCATGCAACTGCCCTTTGCGACCGACCGGGGTTTTCGCCTGGTCGATCCAGAAACCGACACCGCGAAAGGATGCCGGCAATAAACGGTCACGCCAGTTCATTGGGAACCTCCCATCGACAGCGAGCGATAGCCGATGCGTGAAGACACGGCCAGGCCAGGTTGATTGGTTTGCGGTTGTTCGGTGCGCAGGCCCGCCGGCGCATTTTCGAAGCGCACGGTCAGACCGCCTTCGAGTTGCGTACGGTTGTTGGCGGCACTTTGCTGGATCAGCGCGCTGGAGGTTTGTGGCAACGAGCCGCTTTGCAGTGTGCCGTTGCCGACAGCTCCCGGGCTGGCAGCGAAGAACGCCGGCGCCAGCTCACCCTTGCCTTCGGCATTGGTCTCGCGTTGCGCTTGGGTCAGCGTTTCAACCTTGCCGGTGACCTTGGCGATCAGTCCGGCGAAGCCACCGTCGAACAACTCCTTGATCGGCGCAATGAGGGTTTGCAGCTTTTGCCACAACTCGCCGAACCACTCGGTGATCGGCCCCCAACTCTCGATGATCTGATCCAGAGGCTTCCATTCGAACAGGCTGTGCAGAAAGTCCGCGACCGGCGCGGACAGCGCCAACACAACGCCACAGATCGCCGAAAAGACTTCACCGACTGGCTGCCAATATTGGGCAATCTGCTCCAGCGGCGACCACTCGAACAGGCTGGTGAAAAAGCCTCTGACCCGCTGCACAGACGTTTGCAGCGCCATCCAGATCGGTTCGAAAAACCCGACAACCCCACCCCAGGCGCTGGTGAGCATTTGCATCGGGAAAAAATCGAACAGTGCCCGCAAAGTATCCCGGGTGCTTTGCACAGCCGATTGCAGCATCGTCAATATCGGCTGGAAATACGCAACAACGCCTCCCCAGGCGCTGGTGATCATCTGCATTGGCGAGAAGTCGAACAGCGACACGAGGAATTCTTTAGCCGGTAGCGCGACTTCTAGCAGGCCGCTGAACATCGGTTCGAAGAACCTCACGACACCACCCCACGCATCGGTAATCATCTGCATCGGCGAGAAATCGAACAGGTTTCTGAGAAACGCCATCACCGGCACACTCAAGGCCTCGAGCAATTCCCAGATCGCCGAGAACAAACCGGTCAGCGCCCCCCAGTTTTCGATGATCATCCCCGCAGGCGACCACGCGAAAACCGACTTGAAGAAGTCGATCACTGGCGCCGTCACGACCGTGACCTTGTCCCAGATGGCCGAGAAAAATCCCGTGACCGGTTCCCACAGCGCAGCCAGTGCCGCCAGCGGTCGCCAGTCTAGTACCGAGCGCAACGTCGCCATCGCACTCGCACCGATGTTTTTCACGCCTTCCCACATCCCTGTGAAAAACGCGCTGATCGGTGTCCAGTTGGCCACGATCAAACCGGCCGCCACGGCAATGCCCATGGCGATCAGCATGATCGGGTTGGTCTTGAGCACGATGCTCATGACGTCCATCACCTGCGTCATACCGGTGACCGCGGTTTGCATAGCGGAGAAGGCAATTGCCCCCGCCGCCAGGCCTTCAACCAGTTTCGGGTTGTCGGCGAGCAAGCTGCCGACCTGCGTCAGCATCGGCTCCAGTCCGACCACCAAAGCCCCCACCGCCGGCACCAGGGCAGCGTCCACCGCCGCCGAAACCTTCTGCATCGACGCACTGAACACGTTCATGTTCCGCGTGGCAGCAATCGGCGCGGCGGGCAGATCGACGGTTTTCGCCGTGTCGCTGACTTCGCTCAATTTGCCCTGGAACGCTGCGGCCGATTTGATGCCGTCTACAAACGGCGTGATCACGCTGCCGCCGTTGAACAGACCACTGATGTCCAGTTTGCCGAGGCCGGTCTGCTCGAGATTGTTTTTAAAACTCTCAACCTTCATGCGCAGGGCGCCCAGTTTGGGCGAGAGTTCATCGATGCCGGTGATCAGCACCGGTTTCGGGGTTTTCTTCTCTTCGTCTGCCATCACTGCACCTGCTGCATCGCATTGATCCGTTGCGCGTGCTCCAGCGATTCGCGGAGCACATCCAGTGGCCTGGCCATCATCTGTTCGGGGTCAACCTTCCAGAACCAGGCCAGGTCATAGGCGACGGCGATCAGGTCGGTGATGGCGCCGACGCCGCACTCATGAAAAAACTCGCGACGGCCCAGCTCAGCGCATTGAGGTCAGCCAGATCGAGCTGGTTGACCGACGACGGCGGGATGCCGGCGCACACGGCGATGTATTTGGCCGCCACGTCCATGTCGAGGCTGACTTCTTCGCTCTTGTCGATCTTGTACGGCAGCGCCTTGATCGCTCGCACTTCCTGCACCGTCGGACGACGCAGAACGAGTTCGGTCAGAGGCTCGCCGTGGGCTTCGATTGCTACTTGAAGCTTCACGGCGCTGCTCATTGCCAGGTCCCCTTGATGCCTTCGAATTTCAGTTCGATGGTGGCGTCGTCGCCCTTGGAGACTGGCTCCTCGACCAGATAGGCGCCGGCCAGCACGTAGACTTTGCCGTTGCTGAATTCGCAGGTGACGGTGATATCGGTGCCTTCGATCAGCTTCTTCAGCGGGAAGTCGGCGGTGTGCAGCGCGGTCACTTTGAACGACGGTGCGATGTCGGTTTCCTTGTAGAAACCGGGCACGACGGTTTCACGTTTGACGGCCATCAGCGGGGCTTCGCAGCCGCCATTGATGGTCAGTTGTGCGCCGTCGACCTTGACGTAGCAGGTGCCTGCAATCAGTTGACCCATGGTGTTTCTCCCTTCAAATAAAAAGCCCACGCGAGGTGGGCTGCATGCTTAGCGCCGACTGCGCGGATCAGGCCGCGTCGTCGTACTGCAGACGGAACTGGTTGAGCAGTGCGAACACGCGCAGACCGTTGATGTAATCCGGCGGGAACAGCACGTTCACGCGGCTCGGGTCCTGCACGTCGCGCTCGACGATCAGGTGTTCGGCGAACAGTTCGGCGTTCTCCACATGGCCTTCGAGTTCGAGCTTGGCGTACTGCGCGATCAGCTCGCCGCGAATGGTCGCCGGGGTGACGATAGGCTGGCCGGCGCCGAAACGGGTGCCGTCGGAGGCCAGTTTGTGGCGGCCGTATTTGCTGGTGATCACGCTTTGCAGACGACGCACGATGAACGCCGACTGGTGCATGGTTTCGCTGTCCAGATAGGAGTTGTCGGCCTGGCCGTAGGCGTTCTTCTGGTAGGTGGTGATCGAGCGCTGGATGCGCACGTAACCGCCTTCGTAGTAAGCAGTGGCGATGCCGTAGTTGAGCAGCGACTGACGCTCGGTCAGGGTGAAGCGCTCGCTGGCCGGCGCCGGGTCAACGCCCGGCAGGCTGCCGCTTTGCGTCGGACGGCTGGCGTCGGCGGAGATGAACACCGCCGTGCGCGCAGCCAGCGCGGCGGCCTGCACCCAGAACGGTTGCGGTACGCCCGGCTCCAGCGCCTGAATGGTCATGTGCTGATCGTTGCGCGCCTGGCCTGCGGCGACCAGCGTACCGACCGTGCCGCGTTTGGCGCTGTAGACGTGACCGAACAGTTGCTTGGCCCACGACCAGCGACCGGTGCTGTCATCCATGACCGCTTGCCAGGTGTTGAGGGTGGCCAGATCGGACCACGGCAAGGCGATGAATTCGAAAGGCTCATCGCCCAGTGCTGCGACGGCGGCGATCTGATCTGGCACGCCAGCGCCGCCGATCATGGCGCTGATTGCGCTGGTCAGGCCAGCCGGGGTTTCTTCGCCGTTGCTCTTGCCCAGGCGATTGAATTGCAGGCTGATGTCGTTGCCGCTGTCGCCGGTCCATTTGGCGTTCAGGGTGACCACACCTTCCGCAGCGGCAGCGCTGACTGGCAGGTCGGCAGTGGCGTTGATTTTCTGCGCCAGTGCGGTGGCCGCTTGCGCGGCGGTGGCGCCATTGACCACGGTGGCCTGCACGCGCACGCCGCCGACGTATAGATTGAGCATGCCCGCCTGAGTTGCGGTGCCGGTCAGGGTCAACACGCCTTTGGCGATGGCGCCTTCGGTGTTGTGCAGCGGCAGGCACCAGATCTCGCCGATCGGGTCGGCCTTGCGGAAGGTCTCGTACATCGAGGCGAGCATCGAGCCTTGGCCGCCGATGCTTTTCGCCAGCGCCACGCTGGAAACCAGCACCAGCTTGCCGACTTCAGTCGGGGCAATATTGTCGTTGACCTGGGCGACGATCAAACGGCGCATGGCCGAAGTCGCGCTGTTGGCGGCCGAGTTGTCCATTTCGGCATAGAACAGCGGCACACGAATGTCCGCCGGGATGTTGCTGAATCCGATCGCCATTATTTGGCTCCCTGTGGTTTAGCCGCTTTTGCGGTTTTGAGTGTGATATCGCCGTCGGCCAGACGCCGGCGCCACCAGGCGCTGTCCAGCACGTCACGGCCGGCAGCCGGCAACAGGTCGCCCGCCTCCGGGTCAGGTACGACACGGCCAGCGGCCGGCACTACGGTGATGCGGTTGCTCATGGGGTTACGTCTCCAGAGAAAGTCATTTCCACCCGGCCATCCGGACCCGGGCGTTGCAGATTGGGGTCGGCCGGATCGATCGCATCGACCCGCACCGTCATCCCGGTAAAGGACGACAAAGCGTCCAGTTCGCGCTCGTGCCAACTCTCCGCAGGCTGACTTGGCAGATTGCGGCCGAGCTGGAACTCGGCATAAAAACGCAGCCGATAGAAGGCGCTGCTGCTGTTGATCGAGACCAGCTCGCCGCCGTCGTAGAAGATGGCGCTGTAGTTGGCATCGGGCTTGAACCCCACCAGCGCGCGCCACAGTTCGGCCCGCAGGTCGTGCAACCGATCCAGCGCTTTTGTAGCGTCGGTGGAGTCAAGCACCAGGACGATTTCGAAGCGGTCGCGGATCGGTTGGGTGGTGAGGTTTTGTGCATTGCCAGGACTGGCCAGATCGGCCAGCGGCAGTACGTGAGCTGAGGGTGTCGGTAGATCGGTGTTGCTTTGCAGCAACGCCAGATCGACACCCACCGAAATATGATTGGCAAGCCCAGGGCATTGCCCACGCAGTTGCGTGAGGATCGGGGTGATCTTCATGGGGTGTTCCAGAGTTGAGTCAAATGCGGTCTGCAGATCACTGCAAACACCTGTGGGAGCGAGCTTGCTCGCGAAAGCGGTGTATCAGTCGAATCGTGTTTTGAATGACAGAATGCATTCGCGAGCAAGCTCGCTCCCACAGGGATCTTCACCGCTGTGAAATTGAGGTGAATCAGTCTTTGGAATCGGCCTTCGGATCCAGGCACGACGCATCAATCAGGCAGCGATAGCTGTTCTCGCGACTGCCGCTGGCGGTGACCTTGTCGATCGACCAGCGTCCGCGCATGAAGTCCGGCCAGCTCTCATCGAGCAACAGCAGACCTTCGGCCGCCAGGCGCGGATCGCCCGGGCAGGTGATTTTCACTTTGTACTTCTGGCGCAACATCTTGCGTACTTCGCCCTCGCCAACTGCGATGGCATCCGCTTCGCTGGGCTGCTTCTGGCGCAGCGTCTTGAACGGCGCTACGCCCGTCTCGACCCAACGCAACACCCCGGCCGCCGCATCCCAGAAACAGGTCTTGCAGCCCTTGGCCTGCTCGCGGGCCGATTCTTCCAGCGTGGCGCTGATGAATGCGTGATCGCCGGGGCGATTGTTGTGGGTAACCGACAGCGTCACGTCCGGCAGAATCTGCCCCGACAACGACTTGGTCTGCCCGGGCCGCGCCAGCACATAAACATCGCCGTAAGGCTTGGCAACGACGTTGTATTTTTTCGCCAGACGCGTGACAAACCCCATGTCGGTCTCGTTGGACTGGTCGATGTGCTCGATGCGTATCAACGAAATCTCCGGCGCGACCCGTGGCGAAAATCCGTGCAGCTCCACCAGCTTGCGAAATAATCCACCCAACGTCGTTGGCCCATGACTGGCGGTGCGGCGCTGCTTGAAGCCGGTTTCATCATCCTTGCTGAATGGCGCCGCAGTGGCCACCAGGGTGAGGCGAAACGGAAACAGTGTCGGCGTCAGACGCGTCACTTTGAACAGGCCTTTATCGACCATTGCGGTTTCTCGATAACCGACTTGCAGGCCAATCTTGCCGCCCAGATTCGGCAACCCCTCAAGCCCCTCCAGATCGATAGTCAACGTCAGTTGATCGGACTCGAAACCGGCGGCGTCGATGTGCTCCCAACTGATCAGGCGCTGATTGAGCAGGGCCGCGTTGGCCCCGTAGATATTTACTGCCGGCGTGAATCCCAGTGCCATGCAACCTCCTTAATCCCAGGCCGTCGCCGCCTTGATCACGGCGGGTTTCACATCCAGTTCCGGCAGCACGACCCAGACACCAGCAGGCAGAATCGGCCCGTGTTCGGCCAGGGTCGGGTTGAGCTTCCACAGCGCTTCTTCGGCAGCGTCATCACTGCGACCGGTTTCGCGGTAGAGCAGCAGATTCACCGAATCACCGGCCACACTTCGTGCTTTACGCATTGTTGAACTCCGCCAGTTCGATGACCCAATCGACTACCATCGCCGTACCGTCATCGATGATCTGGGTCTGGGTTTCCTGCACGCTACTGATCCGCCACAGGCCCCAGTTTCGACCAATCCCGTCGATCAACGGCAGCGGGATACGCAGCGCCTGCAAAGCTCGCAATTCATCGAGCCGATCCATGGCTATGGCGTACATCGACTTGCCGGTAATGGTCAGGGTTTCCGGTTTCTGTCCGGTCTGGCTGGACTTGGGTTTGCTGGTGAGGATCTGTATCTCGGTCCAGCCGCCGTCAGACTTGCGCAGCAACTGGTGGTACGCAAAGTTGCGCGACAGGCCGAAGATGAAACTGCCCAATGCCATTTGTTGTTTCATCAGGCGACTCCATCGGTCAGGGCCGCGTCGCGGCGGGTGGCGAGGGGGTTGGTACTCATTGTCGACATGAACTGAGTACTGAAATGGTTTTGCATCACTTGAGAGATCACCGCGCCGACTTTTTCCGAGCTGGCGATTTCGCTGCCGCTGATCTGAATCGACGGCGCATAGGTGATCTGCTGGTTTTGCGTCTGAGCGTTGCTCAGGTCCTTGGCCACTTGCGCGGGAGGCGCGAGTTTGTCCTCGGCAGGCTTGCCCCATTGTTCACCGACGTAAGAACCGAGCATTCCGCCCAGAGTCCCACCGAGGAATGTCCCAATACCGGGCGCAATGAAGGTACCGATCGTGGCGCCAATGGCAGTGCCGGCCAGCTCGCCGGCGGCACCTTTGACCGCTTGGTCATCGCCTTCGCGCCAACCTTTCAGTCCGGTATAGGCCGCGTGCGCGATGGCCAGCGGCGCTCCCAGTTTTACCGCTGGCAGCGCTTGGGCGATTTTGGGCATGACCTTGGCGCCAACGCTTTCGACCAGGGGCATAAGCTTGGCAACGGGCCCTTTGAGTCGCGATGCCATCTCGCTGTTGCCCAGGCCATCGGCGAACAGTTTGAAGCCCGTTTTGATGTCATCAAACAGAGGCGCGACCTTGGCCGTGAGCCCATCCAAACGAGTGCTCCCACTGGCGCGTGGAACTGTCGTGCGCGCCGATGTTCTGGCCGGCGTGCGTCGACCCGGTCGACGACCCGCTCGTTTGTTTTTCCGCCCGCCATCAGAGACATCGTCACCGACGATGGCATCAGCAATATCGGGGGGCAATCGCGTCGTCGCCAGACGTAACAGCTTCGCGGAAACGGTGTCGATGACTGACGCAACGCCGGTTTTCAGCGCCCCGCCAACAAAAGGAAGAGCAGCGGCACCAAGCAGAACCAATCCTGCAGTAAGCGCCGGGAAAGCCTGCGCCGCAGTACTCACGCCATTGGCCATCGCGGTGAGCACCACTGCGGCACCATCGGCCAACGGCGCCAATGCCGTGCCGAATGCGGTGGTCATCCGGGTCAGACTCGCATCGAGCGCATTCCAGCGCCCTTGCGACGTATTGCCAAATACTTCGGCGGATTTCGCGGCTGCCCCCGAATCGGCGCCCAGTTCCGATGTCGCGTATTGGCGCTTGTCGGCCACTTGGGAGAATGCGTTTTTTACATCCTCTGGTTTCTTCAGCAGTTCAAGAACTCTGACGTCGTTTTCGCCAAACAGCGTCTTCGTCAGTGTTGCCCGTTCTTGCAGCGGTTGTTTATTGAGTGCAGCAAGCACCGAGTTGATGGCAGCGGGAGCGTCCTTGCGCATCTCTCCTGCCAACGATTCGGGATTCAACCCTAACTGGCTCAGAGCCGTACGTTGCTCCGTCGATACATCTGCGCCCTTCGCCAGCAGCGAAGCAATACCCTTCAACGCGGCGCTGGCGCCCTCCTTGTCTGCGCCACTGTTGAGCAGTGCCGCCGCAAACGCGGCCGCTTGTTCCGGAGTCATACCGGCAGTAATTGCAGCCTCGCCGGAACGTTGCACGACCGAACCGATGTCGGCGGCCTTGGCATCCAGGCCACTGTTGCCGAGATAGCTCGTTGCATCGGCCAGATCCTGGCTCTGATAGCGATCCAGCTTCAGCGATGAACGCCAGGCCGCCAACATCTCGCCAGCCGTTTTGACGTCCATCCTGAACGCCGCTGCGTTGATCGCGGCATCACGGGAGAACCACTTCAGCTCGTTCGCCCGTTGCTCACCCCTGGCGCCATCGGCAATACCGGATCGTGCTGCGGCGACTTGAACTTGCAACAGGTCAGCGTTGGTGGCACCACTGGCCGCCACCTGTTTCTCGCTGGCGAGTTCCAGAGTGCGTTGTGAATGCGTTTGCAGTTGGTCGTTGCTGATCTTGAGCAACTGATTGAGTTCAACCAGCGCAGTCTCGTTGGCCATCGCCGGCTGCATCAGCTTCGGCGGCGGACGCTGCTCGATCCCGGCGTTGAGTTTTGACTTTGGTTCGCTCGTGGCGGGGGCGGCGGCGCCAACCTTGAACAACAACTGCTGACTGACCAGTAGCTCCCGCAGCTTGATCTGTTCCTGGGTCAGCAAACGAATATCCACGCTTGCCATCGCTAGCGTCACATTCAAATCCTGCAGCGGTTTGCCGAGGTTGTCGGGCAACGAAAATCCGTCCGTTGCATTGCCGCTCTCACCGGCGTACGTGAGCGCATATTTGCTCTCTGCCATGCCGCTCTACTCCTGTTTCACGCCAAGGCGAGTGATCGCTATGTCGTAGCGGCGCAACGCCTTTTCGGCGTCCCATTCCAGAATCTCCGCCTCACTTACCGGGTAAATGAGCGGGACGATATCGAGGATTACTTCGATGTCACGTTCCGAAAGTAGGCCGCCGGCTGGTTTAAAAAATCGTCGATGCGCACCTGCAATTGCGTCCAGTCCGGGACGGTGAGCTGGGCCAGATCGGGGATCATCAGGCCGGTGCAGTGGGCGGTGATGAATTCGGCGCGTTCCTTGGCCGTTTTCAGTTTCTTCATCACTTTGGTGGCGCGCAGCACGGGCATTTCCAGGCTCAGCGAGTCGACGGTGCGGCCGGTGACGGCGAGCGGTTGCAGCAATTGCACTTGATCGGGATCGTCGAATTTCTCCGCGTCCTCGATCTGGTCGAGAAAGTACGAACTCGGCCGGGTCGACATCTCATGGACGTACTGGGCGATGCTCACGTAGTCCGGGCGTTTGAGCTGATCGAGTTCCTTGACCGACAGGCCGGTGGCGAGCAGCGCCAGCTCGAAGAACTGATCGTCTTCGTCATCGCCGGCGCGTTCCAGCGCTTCTTTCTGTGCGGCGTAGAGCAGCGGTTTGAGCTGGATCGATTCGATCTGCGAGCCATCGTCGCCGGTGATCGGCGACAGCAGTTCGTGTTGGGGTGGCATCCACGGCATGTATGAATTCCTTGGTGATTCGTTTAGATCCACTGTGGGAGCGAGCCTGCTCGCGAAGGCTTTGGCACATTCGAAATTGATATAACTGAATGACCGCTTTCGCGAGCAGGCTCGCTCCCACAGGGTTTTGTGATTTGCCGGTAAACCGAGGTTTACGGCATCAACACCGCGCGCCGTGCATCACCAAGGATGTCGACGCCGTTGAGCACGAACTTTTGCGTGCGCACGTCGATGTCGATCACCGGCACGCCGTTTTCAAGGCGGTTGTAGGTGCGGCAGGACAGTTCCAGATTGGTCTTGGGCTTCTCGCCCATTTTCACTGCGGTTTCCTCAAGGGATTTCAACTGGCCGCCGACGGTGTGGTAGGTGAACCAGGTGTTGCCATCCTGATCCTGACCGGCTTCACGCACGTTCAGCAGAATGTCGTCGCCGAGCTTCACGCCCAGCGCCAGCAGTACTTCGGCACCGAGGCCTTGCAGGGTCAGCTTGGCGCCGAGCGCTTTGCCGCCCTTGGCCATTTCTTCGACGATGAAGCGCCCGCCGCGCATCTCTTCCATGTCGAATTCGATTTTCGGCGGGGTGAATTCCTCAACGGTCGCCGACAACGGCAGGCCTTGCAGGGTGGCCGCGATGGCCTGTCTTACGCGGTTGGTAAACATTAGAGAACGTCCTCCAGGAACTGCTCGATGATTTCATCGCGGGCGTTGAGTTGATAAACCATGTGTTCGTTCGGCGCGTAGCGGCCGTAGTCGATGACCACGTACCAGGTGCCGTTCTTGTACTTCTCGACGCTGTTGAGTTCCGGGTGCAGATACACGCTGCCGCCGGGAATGGTTTCGTCGGCGACCAGGGTCTGCAGCCAGTCGTTGATGCGCTTGACCTCTTGATCCATGAAGGATTTGGTGAGGTTCTTGGCCATGGCTTTCTGGCCGGCCTTGACCAGCTTGCGGCTGATCGCATCTTCGAGGCCGACGTAGCTGATGAACTTGCCGGTGATCGAGCGGTTGCCCAGCAGCGAGAAGCCGCCAAGCACGGTGCGGGCGTAGTAGCTGACGCCGTAACGGTTGAGCAGATCGCCTTCGGTGGACGTGTCGAGGATGTTGTACTCGACGACCCGCGAAACGTCTTCGGCGAAGGTCACCTGGTTGCCCGGGCTCTCCCACTGCTTGACCTTGGCCAGCGCGGCAATCGCCAGACTGGAGGGCGACAGGAAGACGTTTTTCTTCGCAGCCTTCGAATACACGGCGGGCATGTTGTGCACCACCAGGCAACGGTCGAAACCGAGTTCGGCGCCGCCGAGTTCCTGGCTGTACAGCACCTGATCGGCCACCGACACATCCTTGCCGTCCAGCACCACGCGGGCCTTGATGCGCTTGCCGAACGCGGCGAACTCACCGGCCACCGCTTTGCTGCCGGTGAAGCCCGGCGCGCCGATGATGGTCAGGTCTTCCGGGACACTGCCCAGCGCCGCCAGACCGAGCTTGCGGCCCGTGGCCGGCTCGACACCGCCGATCACATTGTTGACCGTGTCGGCCGGCGTCGCGCCTGCTTCGACGATGACTACGTACACCGGCACCTTGACCACTTTGAGGATCTGGTAAACCGCGTGATACAGCGTGCCCTCTTCCGACCCGGTCGGATCGAGCAGCGCATGGGTGGTGAAGCTGTTGATGCGAAACGGCGCGTTTCGCGGAATCAGCGGATCGGCTTTCGGCGCAGTGCCGACCAGACCGATAACGTTGTCACCCAGGCCACCCATGGCCTCGGGGGATTCGGTGGCATTGACGGTAATGCCGTTGTGCTCGAAGTTCAGAACCTCAGCCATGTTCAGTCAGCCTTCTTGGCAGCGGCCTTTTTGGCCTGGGTGATAGGGGTTTTCGGCTCAAGTCGACCGGCAAAGTGCAAGGCACTGGCCTCGACATCGAGCAGATCGAGTTCTTGACCAACGCTCGACCAGTGCCCACCGCCGGTGGGGAATGGGACGAGCACGGTGTAGGTTTGGCGGGTTGCCATTTTTCGTTTCTCCATAAACGGGAAAGCCCCTCGTGGGGAGGGGCTTGGCGGGTGTTGAATGTTTTGGCCGTCAAATTAAACGCCCCGATAGGCGGGGCGTTTCATGAGGTGCCGGTTGAGGCCGAGTGGGCTGGTACCTGCAGTACCAGGATCCGTCTGGGTAATGAGTTCACGGATCCAGGCCCCTCGGACTATTCGCTATGCGGAACTGAAAACGTACGACGCGCACCTTTAACCCTGCGCACGCTCAATGCCAGCAACAGTCGCTTGAATAGCCTTGATTGCTTTGTCGACGATCTGTCGTGCTTCATCGATTGCACCAACTGCAATATTGGCCTTGACCAGTTCTTTCGCCTCCAGACGTCTTTCGCGGATCAAGTAAAGGACCTCCGCGTACCTGGTGGCCTCGATCAGGATACCGTCGGCCGCCTCCTGAGGCGTGCGGCCCGAGATTGCCCAGGCAGCAACGCTGCGTGGTACCACATCTTCGGGATAGCCAGCGTCTTTGAATGCTTGCGCTTCGGCCGCCGCTTGTTCATGTTCGACCGCCCGGAATGGATCGCCGGCAGCAATCCGCCGCGCTTGGTCGGCGAAGTTATCAATCCTCGCGCACAGGTCAGCGGCGGTAGGCAAAGGCTCACCGTCATGCTCCCATTGGCCTTTCCACTCGCCGGTATCACTGATTCGCTCACCTTTGAATCGTGGATTCCAGCAAGGTTGAGGCAATTGGACAGCCGTCCAATTTACGGCCCCGCCCGGGGTATCTGTGGCATAGAGAAATCGCCCGGTTTGATCAATGACAAAAATCATGTTGCCCCCTTAAGCCGCTTGGACACAGAAACTGAATTGGCAGCGATAACCACCCACACCCGACGTGGATCCAATCGAGTAATCCAGGACGACCTCGCCCGTGGTTTCCACGCGCCATGACAACAAACCGAACCCAAGCTGAGCACTGGTCGCCCAACCGCCTGCGCCGCTCATTCTGCTGAGGGGGCGAAAGCCTGGTGGAAGCGTGAACATGACCAATGCATCGCTACCGCTACTGACCCAGCGAGCAACATCGAGGCTCACATAGATATTGCCATTGGCTCTCCAGTATCGAGAGGAATGATTGTCGGTGAAGCCGTTGATAAATGCTGGAACCTGGAGGTTAGGCGCAGAGAAGTTCGCAAAAGCACTGCTGACAACGCTGTTGGTCTGGCCTTGAGTATAGCTATCGACAATTCCGTAGCCCGCCAACGTATTGGGTTTTCCTGAGCTGATTTTGCTCCAGTCCAGAGCGGGAACATCCGATGCGATCAGGTTCCCGCCGCTGGTAGCCAACCCTTTGGCATTAACGGCAATTTTTGTGTAAGTGCCGGCAGAAACGCCCGAGTCGGCCAACGCTAGTGAAATGTTGGCGTTTGCCGAGCCGTCAAACGAAGTGCTACCGCTAGCCGCGCCGGAAATGGCAATGCTGCGCGCCGTTTCAAGCTTGCGAGCGGCAACCGCTGTGCTATTGATCCCGAGGGCGTCGGTGATGCCGAACCCAGCCAACGTTTGCGGATTCGCACCTGCTGTCGCCCGACCGTATTCATCAACGGTCAGACTCTTGTAAGTCCCGGCAGCAATCCCGGTTCGCCCGGCGAGCATCTTGAATTGCAGCGCGGTGGTGCCGAGGGTGATCGGCGCATTGGTGGTCAGGTGCCACAGCGAATCTCCATTCGCTACGCCCTCCTCCACCATGACCGTAAGACCCGGCGTAACCTTGGCGCTGCTGTTGGCATCGGTGGCCCGCACCCAGTCGCCATTGGCAACAATCCACAGACCGTTGTCCTTGGCCAGCGTCTGGCTCGGCAACAGCACGCGATCGCCGGCCACCACGGCAACACCATCAACCTGCTGGGCTCCGCTCAACACGACATTGCCGGTGGCAGCGACGCGCACCGACTGCTTGCCATCGAGCTTGCCGAGTTCTTCGGCCAGATAACTCATGACCCAGGCACGCGTAGCCTTAACCACCGTGTCATCAATCAACAACGTCACCAGAGACGCATTGCTCGTTTCGAAAATCGAGCGAATGTAAAACTCTTTGCCCGATCCCGACGTCGCCAGCACCGGTTTAAACGACTCCGGGTATTTGACGATGGCGTAGAGAATGCCGGTGTCGGTCCACAGCCCTGCTTCGCGCACATACCAGCCGCCAACATCCGGCGGAATAGTCACTTCGGCGAGCAGCCAGCTCGGGTTTTTCTCGTCCTGGAACAGCGCATTGAGCGGCCCGCGCCAGACTTCGCGTTTCAGCGCAGTGGCGGTCGCGGCCGGGTTGTAGACCGTGCCGCCGCCGTCGCCGACGGATATCTGCGTCAACTTGATCGGCGTGCCCGCGGCTTTACACGCCGTTTCGTAGGCAATCCCTGCGTTGGTGAGCAGGGTGTAATAGTCAGCCATTCAGGCCCCCTGAGGATAAATAGTGGATGTTTCGACGGTGTACAACGCAGCGGCCATAAATGCCCCGCCAGAGGTTTCAAGGCCTTCGATGAACACCGGATAAACCGTGGTCAGTTCGCCGCAAAACGTCGCGGCGCCGATGACGTGATTGCCGAACGCGCTCAAGCCGACCGAGACCGTCAGCACATCGCGTTCGCTTTTGGCATCAGCCAAACGGCGGTCGAGACGTGCATCGATTTCTTCGCTGTAGGGTTGGTCGCTGAAGGCACGCACGGAAAAGCTGTACGGCGCGCCGGGCGGTGTCTGTTCGTACCAGGCGCGGATCTCGGGTCTTAATTGCAAACCCTTGGCGGCGTTTTCCAGGGCCTTGCGAGTGCCGGCCTGGCGCGCGGTGGGCCAGGCGAGTTCGACGGTGAGGCGCTTCTCCGCCACCGGCGCATCAGTGCTCCATTCGGCGACGCCACGATCGGCAGCCAGATAAGGCAGGAAGGCCACCGGCGTTTCGCTGGGATTCATCAGTTCGGGAAACGGCGGCGTGATGCGATCGAGCAAGGCGCCGAAGCCCAGATCCAGTCCGCGCTCAAGGGCCGAGCTGTTGGCCGGCAGCAAGGTCGGCCGCTGAGTTTGTTCACTCATAGCGTCAGCACCTCAACTTCGACCGCTGTGCAATACGGCGCCTGAAACGCGGTGGTCACGATCGGCGCCAGCGGTTCGAGAATCTGCAGTTGCACGGCGCCGGCGCTGTGCAGCGTGTAGTCGATCCAGCTCGGATCGACCCGGCCTTCGAGGCGATGGCAACTGTCGGCATACGCTTGCAATTGTGCTTGCGCCGCGACCTTGGTCAGGCCCGAGTCGGGGCCGGAATTGATCTTGGCGACAACGCGGATTTTGTAGCGCTGGATCTCGGCAGCCTTGACGGTAACGAGATCAGTTTCCGGGCGCACGTCTGGACGAGCAAAGTGCTGACGGACGCCCTCGAGCAACGCTTCGGAAGGCGTGCCATCGCCGTCTCGAGAAAGCACGGTGACTTGCACTTCGCCCGGCGCAGTGCGACGCCCGTTGCCATCCTTGACCTGCGCGGCGAGGCCGTCGGGATCGAAGGTGTAGGTGACGTTTACCACGCCGGAATCAGTGGACTCAACCTGCACCGTGGGCCGCTCGCCGAGGGTGAACACCTCGCGGCGATACTGCATCCGCGAACCCGCCGCCGGTGCATGAGGTGCCAGGTAATAACGCAACCGAGCGTCGTCATCACTTTCATAAATCGCCGGCACTGGCGGAAATGCCGCCGGGTCGCCGGGATCGAGCAATTGCCGCTCCAAGCCCATATCCGCCAGCCGCGCATCGAGATTGCTCCCGGTCGCCCACCACGCCAGCATCTGCTTGATACGTGCATTGTATTTACGCTCATGGGTTTGCAGACGCACGCAGAACGCTTCCAGCGCGAGGGTCAGCAATTCGCTTTCGTTTTCCAGACTCGCCTTTAGTTTCACGGCGCTGGCCGGCGAGCGAGCCCCCACGTATTCGATGACGAAAGTCTTGAACTCGGCGAGCAAGTCTTCGAACGCTCCGACCGTGATCAGCGCGGGTTCGGCCAGCTGATTCTGGCCAGGGATCAGCATGCTCATGTCAGCACCTCGAAGGTTTGTTGGCGGTTTTTCCAGGTGCCGGCGAAGCGCAGCAGCAGGCCGTCGCCGTAACGACTGGCGACAATTACTTGCGGCTGAAAATCGTCGATGCCGTTTTGCGAGTTGTAGAACGCTTGCGCGGCGTGGCTCTGTGCCAGAAGCAGAATGTCGTCACCGAGGTTCTGCCCGAGGAGAGTGGGAATCAGCGAACCGTACAAAGGTCGTTTCTGCCGGGTGCCCAGCGGTGTGGTCAGGGCTCGGGTCGCGCGCTGCACGAATTGCAGCCAGTCGTCGACCGTGGCCCCGCTTTCTCTATCGATTCCGATCATGGGAGGCTCTTGAATCAGGGGCTGATGACGCGGCCCTGGTGATCGACCAAGGGGCCGCTGAAGTGCACGCCCGAGGCGTCGATGCTCAGGCCGACGGCGCCCAGTTGCAGGGTGATCAGTTGTGGCGTCATGGCCAGACGTGCAGGGCCGATGCTCAGTTCGAGCGACTCGCGAGACCCGTTGAATTGCGCGGGTCCGTTGAGCCAGTGCAAGGCGTGGCTGGCGTCGTCGTAACCGCTTTCGCTGCCGTCCTGATGTACCCGACGGGTCAGCGTCGGCACAGTCGAGGCCGGGGGGAAACGGTCACTGTTCAAGCCGAACAACGCCACAGTCTGCGCACCGCTTTCACCGCTGCCATAGTTGAACAGCAGGCACTGCTCGCCCACCGTGGGGATGCGCGATTCGCTTTGCGCACCGGCGCTAGGGTTGAAGAACTTGATCGCCGGGGTGAGCAATCCACCATGGCTGACCTGGCATGTATTGCTCGCCGCATCAATTGACTGGCAGATGCCAATGCGACAGAAACTCTCGGCGCGGCGGTGCAAGTCTTCGATTTCCGCTTCCATTTCCGCCAGACGCTCAATGATCGGGCCGAGTTGCATGCGCAGTAATGCATCGAACATCGGTCAGCCCTCCAGCGCGGTGTACTGGTCCGGGTCGTCGATGTTGCTGACTTCCCAGGTGCGAGCGAATTTCGGCATGCCCAGTGGATCGTCGAGCAGGGTCGTGCCGAGGTAGAGCGTCTGCTCGAAGGTCAGGGTCCAGGCTTTGTATTGTTGATCAGCACTGATAAGCAACGATGGCAAGCCATCGATATTCAGGGGCAGATCGCATTGATCGCCGGGCAATCCCCAGCGGTTGTCGGTGATCAGGTTTTTCAGCACGGCGATCAGATCGCACGCTGCAAAAGCGGTCGCAGAAAGCGCCGGGATAACTTGCAGTGACAACGTCATTACATGAGCGATACGCCCATCAGCGCCACGCACGCCGGACGCATTTCGGGCAAAGTCGATCAGTACCCAGGCTTGAGCGCCCGCCGCTGTGAAATCAGCGTGACTACCGACATTGAGGTTGAGACCGGCGGTGTTGCGCAGTGTCGTCGCGATGGTTGTGAACAGTTGCGACGGCTGCTGGATCGGTGTGGGCATACATGACCTCCTTTTCATTCGTCCACGTGCAGCCCTGACGCCGACATGGCGGCACGGAAAAATATTCAGGGTTAAGGCTGGTCGCGCGGGGGCACTTCACAGACGCCGATGCGCTTGGCCGCCCAGCGCTCGTAAAGGCCGATGGCGACATCGGCGCCGGCCATGGCGGTCAGGCAGCCAAACGCACCAGCGGCCCAGATCGACATGCCAGCGGCGTACAGCAGCATGATTGCCGACACCCCGCAGATCATGCAGGCGCCGGAACGCAGAGCCAGACGCCGCACCAGCGACCAGCCGCGTGCGCCCTCCTTGTCGGCGCGCCACATTTCGCCGGACACCCCGCCGACGACAGCGAGGAGGATGACCAGCCAGATCGGCATGTCCGCCAACGCTTGTTGCTCGTTTGTCATGTCACGCCTCCGTGGGTGATTGATGAGTGATGGGTTGGTTCAAACGGTTTCTCTTGAGGCAGGCATTCCAAAAAGCCCGGCGCTTGTACACCGGGCTTTTCAGTAATGCGCTCCTTCGCCTTCCTTCCAATCCTGTGTTCGAGAAGGAAGCTGACTTTTCGGCGCTACTGGCGCGGTACGAGTCCATTCAGATTGTTTTTCCGACCGCGGTCCCTGCCCGCCGGATAACTGCTTCTGGTGCTTTACGCTGCACACCCGGGTCAGTTGCCAACCCTCTGAACCGTTGAGGCCGGTTCATCGCTGCCTGTTCTTGTGGAACTAAAGAGCTTGTCTTGCCAGCCGCTTTGTCGAGCGGCTTGGTGGCAAGAATATGCATGGATGCATATACAGTCAATGCGTAAATGCATTTATTTATGCATTAAATTTGCGCCTATGCATGAAACCCAAGCGGGCCAAGGGGTGGGGAGATTTGTGCAGGCGAAAAAAAACCTGCCGAGGGGCAGGTTTCAGTTGGATGAACGAGAGTTAGCGGGCGTACATGCCCCACCAGAAGACGTGACCGAGGATGACGATCTGCTCTTCCTGGATTTCCTGGAAGCTATAGTCCTCGTCCGGATGCTCGTCGCGATTGAAGCTGCGCAGACGGATGCCGGTGGGCAGGCGATAGAGTTGTTTCACGCGCAGCTGGCCGTTGTGATTGATCGCATACAGATCGCCATCGATGATGTCGCCGATGCCGCACTTGCCGGCGTTGACGCCGACGGTGGCGCCATCGCGAAGAACAGGCAACATGCTGTTGCCGCGCACCGTCACGCATTTGGCCTGGTCGAATTGCACGCCGTTGTGGCGCAGGCTGCGCTTGCCGAAGCGCAGGCTAGAGCGCTCGCTCTCTTCGATGACGAATCTTCCTGATCCAGCAGCCAATTCAACCTCGCGTAGAAAGGGCACCGACACCTCGTCGTCATCGACGGGCGTGTCGTCGTCCCACAGGCTTATGTCCTTGAGTTCCGCATGCACGTCAGCGCGAGTGCCGGCCGCCGTTGGTGCGACATCCGCGCGCCCGCGCAACTGATCGGTGCTGACGTTGAAATATTCAGCGATCTTCGAGATGTGTTTATCCGAAGGATCGACAATCTTCCCGCTGAGAATCCGCGAGAGCGTTGATTGAGGCACGCCGGTGCGACGGTGGAGCTCCGTGGGGGAGATCCCGTGCTGGTCGAGCAGTGCTCTTAAGACGGAGGAAACGTTGCGTTTTTGCATAACGCGCATAGTGCTTGAAGTTTTTCCCGATGACAAATGCTGATTTGCATAAATCGTGCATAGATCAACTTTTCTCCACAAGCAAAGGCTCACCCGACAGCAGTGCCTGCGTCGGGCTGACTGCCCATGGTAACCTTGCGCCCATCGCGGAAAAGCCCGGCCAATGCCCGCGCTTTGCCCTACATCTTTTAACGAGTTGCCCGACAATCCGATGAATAAAGCCGTCTCCGACCTGTCCTCCCACACTCCGATGATGCAGCAATACTGGCGCCTGAAGAATCAGCACCCGGACCAGCTGATGTTCTATCGCATGGGCGATTTCTACGAAATCTTCTACGAAGATGCGAAGAAAGCCGCCAAGTTGCTGGACATCACCCTGACCGCGCGCGGGCAGTCGGCGGGTCAGGCGATTCCGATGTGTGGGATTCCTTACCACGCGGCGGAAGGTTACCTGGCGAAACTGGTCAAGCTCGGCGAGTCGGTGGTGATTTGCGAGCAGGTCGGCGACCCGGCCACCAGCAAAGGCCCGGTGGAGCGCCAGGTCGTACGGATCATCACGCCGGGGACAGTCAGCGACGAGGCGCTGCTGGATGAACGCCGCGATAACCTGATCGCAGCTGTATTGGGCGATGAGCGTCTGTTCGGTCTGGCGGTGCTGGATATCACCAGCGGCAACTTCACCGTGCTTGAGATCAAAGGCTGGGAAAACCTGCTGGCGGAACTGGAGCGGGTCAACCCGGTGGAACTGTTGATTCCGGATGACTGGCCAAAAGACCTGCCGGCGGAAAAGCGCCGTGGCGTACGTCGTCGTGCGCCGTGGGATTTCGAGCGTGATTCGGCGCTGAAAAGTCTCTGCCAGCAGTTTTCCACCCAAGACCTGAAAGGCTTCGGCTGCGAAAACCTGACCCTGGCCATCGGCGCTGCCGGCTGCCTGCTTGCCTACGCCAAAGAGACCCAGCGCACCGCCCTGCCCCACTTGCGCAGCCTGCGTCACGAACGTCTCGACGACACCGTGGTGCTCGACGGCGCCAGCCGGCGCAACCTGGAGCTGGACACTAACCTGGCCGGCGGCCGCGACAACACACTGCAATCGGTGGTCGATCGCTGCCAGACCGCCATGGGCAGTCGCTTGCTCACTCGGTGGTTGAATCGACCGTTGCGCGATCTCACAGTGCTGCTCGCCCGCCAGACGTCGATCCGCTGCCTGCTCGACGGCTACCGTTTTGAAAAGCTGCAACCGCAGCTCAAGGAAATCGGCGACATCGAGCGGATCCTGGCGCGAATCGGTCTACGCAACGCGCGACCACGTGACCTCGCGCGTCTGCGCGATGCACTCGGCGCGCTGCCCGAACTGCAAGTGGCGATGACCGAGCTGGAAGCGCCGCACCTGCAGCATCTGGCGGCCACCACCAGCACCTATCCAGAACTGGCGGCGCTGCTGGCCAAAGCCATCATCGATAACCCGCCTGCGGTGATCCGTGACGGCGGCGTGCTGAAAACCGGTTACGACAGTGAACTCGACGAACTGCAATCGCTGAGCGAAAACGCCGGCCAGTTCCTCATCGATCTCGAAGCCCGGGAGAAGGCCCGTACTGGCCTGGCCAATCTAAAAGTTGGCTACAACCGTATCCACGGCTACTTCATCGAACTGCCGAGCAAGCAGGCTGAATCGGCGCCGGCCGACTACATCCGCCGGCAGACGCTCAAAGGCGCCGAGCGTTTCATCACGCCCGAGCTGAAAGAATTCGAAGACAAGGCGCTGTCGGCCAAGAGTCGCGCGCTGGCTCGGGAAAAAATGCTTTACGAAGCGCTGCTCGAAGACTTGATCAGCCAGCTGCCACCGCTGCAGGACACCGCCGGCGCATTGGCCGAGCTGGATGTGCTGAGCAACCTCGCCGAGCGTGCCTTGAACCTCGACCTTAACTGCCCGCGTTTCGTCAGCGAGCCGTGCATGCGCATCACCCAGGGTCGTCACCCGGTAGTCGAGCAAGTGCTGACCACGCCGTTCGTGGCCAACGACCTGAGCCTCGATGACAACACGCGCATGCTGGTCATCACCGGCCCGAACATGGGCGGTAAATCCACTTACATGCGGCAAACCGCTTTGATCGTGTTGCTGGCGCATATCGGCAGTTTCGTACCGGCCGCCAGTTGCGAGTTGTCGCTGGTCGACCGCATCTTCACCCGTATCGGCTCAAGCGATGATCTGGCCGGTGGTCGCTCGACCTTCATGGTCGAGATGAGCGAAACCGCCAACATCCTGCATAACGCCACCGAGCGCAGTCTGGTGCTGATGGACGAAGTCGGGCGCGGTACCAGCACCTTCGACGGTCTGTCGCTGGCGTGGGCGGCGGCCGAGCGCTTGGCTCATCTGCGCGCCTACACCCTGTTTGCTACGCACTATTTTGAACTGACCGTGCTACCGGAAGCCGAACCTCTGGTAGCTAACGTGCATCTCAATGCCACCGAGCACAACGAACGAATCGTGTTCCTGCACCATGTTCTGCCTGGGCCTGCCAGTCAGAGCTATGGCTTGGCAGTCGCACAACTGGCGGGTGTGCCGAGCGAAGTGATCTTGCGCGCGCGCGAGCATCTGAGCCGTCTGGAAGACACCGCCCTGCCCCACGAAGCGCCGAAATCGGCAGCCAAGGGCAAGCCGTCGACACCGCAGCAAAGCGACATGTTCGCCTCGCTGCCACATCCGGTACTCGACGAATTGGCGAAAGTGGATCTGGACGACATGACGCCACGGCGTGCGCTGGAAATGCTCTATGCACTGAAGAACCGGATATAAGCACTGAAGAAGCGGATATAACGCAAATCGCTTCAAGCTGTTAGAATCTCGCGCGGTTCGGGATGCTGCTGGCTCATAGCCTGGTCAGCAAGTATCGCTCCCGAACCTGGCGACCCCAACCGTGAAGGGGCAACGCTGCCGCCGCCTGAGGAGAAAATTAGAAATGACCTTCGTCGTCACCGACAACTGCATCAAGTGCAAGTACACCGACTGCGTAGAAGTCTGTCCGGTGGACTGCTTTTACGAAGGCCCGAACTTCCTGGTGATTCACCCGGATGAGTGCATCGACTGCGCGCTGTGTGAACCAGAATGCCCGGCTGTGGCGATCTTCTCGGAAGATGAAATCCCGGCTGGCATGGAGAACTTCATCGAGCTCAATGCCGAGCTGGCGGATATCTGGCCGAACATCACCGAGAAAAAAGAATCGCTGCCGGATGCCGAAGAGTGGGATGGTGTCGAAGGCAAGATCAAACAACTCGAACGCTGATCTACCCCGCGCTCGACTGAAAGGCCCCTTGTGGGCCTTTTTGCTTTTGCAGGTTTTACTTTTCTGCAGACGAAAAAAGGGGCGGTATGACCCGCCCACATTTTTTCCCTATTCCCTGTAGTCCTTTTCATCGTCCTGATGAATCGCCTCCTGCGATGTCCGTTCCCCTCTTCCATGAAGGGCGTGTCTGTCCGTCGACACAGTTGAGATATTAGAGAGTTTCTGGAGACGAGCAATTGGCCCTCGGCGTACGCGCACTCTGTCACAAGGACATAACATTTACGAAATAATTAACAAAATCAAAAGGTTGCTCACTGCAAGTTAGCGCGATCGCCTTCCACCGAAGTGTAAAAATAACGAACACTTACGACACAGTAAGCAAAGGCTTACAGCGCGAGACTACAAACTCAGAAAATGCTGACCACTCGTCTGGCACCTCGCCCGACAACGCGATGCACGAGACAGGCATAAACAAAAAGCCCCGACTGATTGAATCAGCCGGGGCTTTTTGCGGGCGGTCGATCAGGCGCTTATTGGAACAGCGACTCGCTCGACAGGCCATTCTTCTCCAGGATCTCGCGAAGGCGCTTGAGGCCTTCCACCTGGATCTGCCGTACCCGCTCGCGGGTCAGACCGATCTCCAGGCCGACATCTTCCAGCGTGCTGCTTTCGTGACCGCGCAGGCCGAAGCGGCGAATCACCACCTCGCGCTGCTTGTCGGTCAGTTCCGACAGCCATTGATCGATGCTCTGCGACAGGTCGTCGTCCTGCAGCAGTTCGCACGGATCGGTAGGACGATCATCCGTGAGGGTGTCCAGCAGGGTTTTATCCGAATCCGGACCCAGCGAGACGTCGACCGAAGAAACCCGTTCGTTCAGGCCGAGCATGCGCTTGACCTCGCCCACCGGTTTTTCCAGCAGGTTGGCGATTTCTTCGGGTGAAGGTTCGTGGTCGAGTTTTTGCGTCAGCTCCCGTGCGGCCCGCAGGTACACGTTGAGCTCCTTGACCACGTGAATCGGCAACCGGATGGTCCGGGTCTGATTCATGATCGCGCGTTCGATGGTCTGACGGATCCACCACGTAGCGTAGGTCGAGAAGCGGAAGCCGCGCTCGGGATCGAACTTTTCCACCGCGCGGATCAATCCGAGGTTGCCCTCTTCGATCAGATCCAGCAGCGACAGCCCCCGATTGACGTAACGCCGGGCGATCTTGACCACCAGCCGCAGGTTACTTTCGATCATGCGCTTGCGCCCGGCCGGATCGCCACTTTGCGACAAGCGCGCAAAATGAACTTCTTCTTCCGGGGAGAGCAGAGGGGAAAAGCCGATTTCGTTGAGATACAGCTGCGTGGCATCAAGTGCCCGAGTGTAGTCGATGTATTTATGTTGTTTGAGTGTGGCGGAGTGTCTGGATTTGGAACGAACGGAAGGTGGAGCAGCCCCTTCATCATTCAACATCGAATCCGAATCGATGCCGGTCTCCATAAGGAGAACCTCATCGTCGATGTCAAACTCCGGCACTTCTTTACTGAGAGCCATTGTTATAGTCCTTTGGTGAGTTCGACCCCAAGCTCAAGCGACGCCTTTATCCTTGGCAACGCTGGAGCCTGTCCCCTCTACGCGACGGAACAGGCTGGCCTACAAATCAACGTCTTGGCAGGAACTGCAGCGGATCCACAGGTTTACCTTGGCGGCGAATCTCAAAATGCAGTTTCACCCGGTCTGTACCCGTTGACCCCATTTCGGCAATTGTCTGTCCGACCTTGACCTGCTGCCCCTCCCGAACCAACAGCCTGCGGTTATGTCCGTAAGCACTGACGTAGGTTTCGCTGTGTTTGATGATGACCAATTCGCCGTAGCCCCTTAAGCCACTCCCGGCGTATACGACCGTCCCATCAGACGCAGCTAAAACAGGCTGTCCCAAATCTCCGGCGATATCAATTCCTTTATTCAAACTACCGTTTGAAGAGAATTTTCCAATCAGAACGCCATTAGATGGCCATCCCCAGCCGGTCGGGGCCGGGCCTGCCGGAGGCAGTGGAGCGGGTGCAGGTTTGCTCGCGACGGACGGTACAACCCCTTTGGAACCGGTGGTTGTAGTGGTTGTGGTGCCATTCGCCTGGCGCCGGATTACCGTGGTTTTACTCGACGAAGAAGCTGAAGAACTGGAGTTGCTCACCACCGCTGTCGGCGTTGAACCGCTGCGCCCGTCGAAGCGAATTGTCTGACCCGGATGGATCGTATACGGCGTAGGAATATTGTTCCGGGCGGCGAGGGTTTTGTAGTCCCAGCCGTAACGAAAGGCGATCGAAAACAAGGTATCGCCGGGGCGGACTACATATTGTCCGGTAGTAACGGTCGGACGTTGCGCGACCGAATTATTGCGATCGACAACCCGTACGTTGCTCGATTTGGTGCTGGAGCAACCGACCAGCAAGGTGCTCAAGACAAGGCCAGTCACCAGGCGCTGAAAGCTCGTGTTACCCATACGCTGCGCAATGACTGTGAGACTCACCCGCCGCTCCCTTTGTGGTGGCTGAAAATTCTGAATGCCGCACTGCGGCATGAAGTGTCGCAAGTATAACGGGCCGAAACGGCTTTACCTTTAATGAAGCGAAATCACCGGACGCACACGTTTGCCAGGGGCAAGTACGCTGCGTTTAAACTCTGGCTGCCGGTGTAAGACCGGCGCCGTTGAAAGGAATTCAGCGCCTGCTCGCAAATGCTCAGGCCAGTGGCCCGTTGAGCAAAGGCACGAAACGCACAGCGCCCAAAACGTGTCGGGAAAAGCCATGTTCTTCGCGCACGATCAGCATCAGTTGTTGCACTTCACCGGAGCCGACCGGAATCACCATGCGCCCACCAGGGGCCAGTTGATCCAGCAAAGCTTGCGGTACATCGGTGGCGACGGCGGTGACGATGATGCCGTTGTAGGGCGCCAGCGCTGGCCAGCCTTCCCAGCCATCGCCCCAGCGAAACACCACGTTACGCAGGTTCAGCTCGACCAGACGCTCCTTGGCGCGATCCTGCAACACCTTGATGCGCTCGACGGAAAACACCCGTTCAACCAGTTGCGACAACACCGCCGTCTGGTAGCCGGAACCGGTGCCGATCTCCAACACTTTATCCAGCGGGCCGGCCTCCAGCAGCAGCTCGCTCATGCGCGCCACCATATAAGGCTGGGAGATGGTCTGGTTGTTGCCGATCGGCAGCGCGGTGTCTTCGTAAGCGCGGTGCGCCAGCGCCTCGTCGACAAACAGATGACGCGGCGTGCGGCGGATCACTTCCAGCACCTTGGCGTTCGATACGCCTTCTTCATACAGCCGCTGGATCAGTCGCTCGCGCGTACGCTGGGAGGTCATGCCAATGCCGCTGCGCAGGCGGTCGTCATGTTCACGCATCAGCTCAGCCCCCCCAGCCAGCCATCAAGACTTCTGAAGGCATCATTGAAAGTGCGATCGAGCTGCAACGGTGTGATGGACACATAGCCCTGCATCACGGCATGAAAATCGGTGCCCGGGCCGCCGTCTTCAGCGTCGCCGGCAGCGGCGATCCAGTAACCGGCCTTGCCGCGCGGATCGACCACTTTCATTGGCGCCGCCGCGCGGGCGCGATGGCCGAGACGGGTCAACTGGATACCACGGATGTGATCAATGGGCAGATTGGGAATATTCACATTGAGTACCGTGCGCGGTGGCAGATCGAGCCCAGCGTGGGCCTCGACCAGTTTGCGCGCAAAGTAGGCCGCAGTCGGCAGGTTATCCACCTGACGCGAGACCAGTGAAAAGGCAAACGATGGGCGCTCGAGAAATCGTCCTTCAAGGGCTGCCGCCACGGTTCCGGAATACAGCACGTCGTCACCGAGGTTGGCGCCCAGGTTGATGCCGGAAACCACCATGTCCGCTTCGCGCTCAAGCAAGCCGTTGAGGCCCAGGTGAATGCAATCGGTCGGTGTGCCGTTGAGGCTGATAAAGCCGTTGGCCAGGTATTGCGGGTGCAGCGGACGGTCGAGCGTCAGCGAACTGCTGGCGCCGCTTTTGTCCTGCTCCGGGGCGATAACCACGCATTCGGTGTAATCCGCCAGCGCAGCATAAAGCGCGGCGAGACCGGGCGCGGTTACCCCATCGTCGTTAGAAATCAGAATACGCATGGGCTGTCCGTCTGCCCCACCGGCACCAGATCAACGAGCTCGCGCACCAATACGGTGGCAAAGCATCCGGCCGGGAGGACGAATTCCAGTTGCAGAATGTCAGGTTGGGGATAATGCCACGTCAACCCGCCAATGGGCAGCCGCAGGATGCGACGTTCATGGCTCATGCCGGCGTGGATCAACCAGTCACGCAGATCCGCTTCGCGGGCGGCGATCTCCTGCTCCAGTTCATGGACTGCGCCAGCGGTTGGCGAGTCACCTTCGCCCCACTGCGGACCGGTCGGGTGCAGGTCGAGAATCGACAGACGCGGGTCGCTGCATTCGGCTTCGCCGGCCGGGAAAAAGCTGCGGCTGTCAGTAAAGGCCAACAGATCGCCCACCAGTGCGGTGTTCCAGGTGCCATCGGCGACGCGCGCCGCCAGCACCTGGTTGAACAGAAAGCTGCGCGCCGTCGACAGTAACCGCGATCGCACATTACGCTGTTCCGGCAAAGCCTTGCGCGCCGCCCACGCCCGCGCA
This sequence comes from Pseudomonas sp. H26/SER47-MNA-CIBAN-0231, assembly GCF_040310465.1. Taxonomy (NCBI): domain Bacteria; kingdom Pseudomonadati; phylum Pseudomonadota; class Gammaproteobacteria; order Pseudomonadales; family Pseudomonadaceae; genus Pseudomonas; species Pseudomonas sp. H26/SER47-MNA-CIBAN-0231. Next base: position 58,472 of record NZ_JBEOPW010000015.1, read on the forward strand.
TCGACAACGTTGCCGCCATCATGGCCGAAGCGCTGAGCGCCGAAATAATTGGGGATGCCTTGTTTGGCGATCAGTTGCAGGCGCTGTTCAATCGCATCTTTGTCGCCATTGAATTGAGTCAGGCGCAGGGTGAAGCCATTAGCCGAATGCGCACCACGTTGCAGCTTGCGCTTGTGGCGCGTGGTCTTGAGGATCTTCAGCGTGTCGTTTTCCGCCGCCGACAGATCCGGATCGGCCTTGCCCGGCAGTTGCACGCTGAACCACTGTCGGGTCAGGGCCTGACGGTCTTTGAGGCCGGCATAGCTGACGGTGCGCAACGGCACGCCGGCTGCCTTGGCGATCCGCCGTGCCGCTTCTTCGGTATTGAGGCCGCGCTTTTCCACCCAGATCCACAGATGTTCGCCGTCACCGCTGAACGGAATATCCAGCACTTCATCGACCTGGAAATCTTCGGCGATGGCTTTCAGTACCGCTGTGCCGAGGGGTTCGCCATAGGCCCGTGGGCCGAGTAATTGCAGTTCATTCATGCGCGCAGCAACAAGGCAACGGAGTGCACGGCGATACCTTCTTCGCGACCGACAAAGCCAAGCTTTTCGGTGGTGGTAGCTTTGACGTTCACTTGATCCAACTCAACTTGAAGATCCGCCGCGATCAGCGCGCGCATCGATTCGATATGCGGCGCCATTTTTGGCGCCTGGGCAACGATGGTGTTGTCGACGTTGCCGACTTTCCAGCCCTTGGCGTGGATCAGACTGACCACATGACGCAACAGCACACGGCTGTCGGCGCCCTTGAATTGCGGATCGGTGTCCGGGAAGTGTTTGCCGATATCACCCAGCGCCGCCGCGCCGAGCAAGGCATCGCTCAAGGCGTGCAGCAGGACGTCACCGTCGGAATGAGCGAGCAGCCCGAAGCCGTGTGCAATCTGCACGCCGCCCAGAGTAATGAAATCGCCTTCAGCGAAACGGTGCACATCGTAGCCGTGGCCAATACGCATAAAAAAACGCCCCGATTTTTGTCAGGGCGTGATTCTACCTGCATTAACCGCGCAGAGCGCGTGCGTGATGCTGCAAGTGGTCGTCAATGAAGCTTGAGATGAAGAAATAGCTGTGGTCGTAGCCAGGTTGCAGGCGCAGCTCCAGCGGATGCGCCGCTTGTTTTGCTGCGTGTTGCAAGGCCTCGGGTTTCAATTGCGTGGCGAGGAAATCGTCACGATCCCCTTGATCGACCAACAACGGCAACTTCTCCGTCGCCTCTGCGATCAGCACACAGGCATCCCACTCCTTCCACTTCGAACGGTCTTCGCCCAAATAGTTGGAAAAGGCCTTCTGACCCCACGGGCAATCGATCGGATGGGTGATCGGCGAAAAGGCCGAAACCGATTTATACCGCCCAGGATTGCGCAAGGCACAGACCAAAGCACCGTGGCCGCCCATGGAGTGACCGCTGATACTGCGCTTGTCGGACGCGGGGAAATGCGCTTCGACCAGAGCAGGCAATTCCTGCACGACATAGTCATGCATCTGATAGTGCCGCGCCCACGGTTCCTGCGTGGCGTTCAGATAAAACCCGGCGCCGAGACCGAAATCCCAAGCCTTGTCTGCATCGTCCGGAACATCCGGACCGCGTGGGCTGGTATCCGGGGCGACGATAATCAAACCAAGCTCGGCGGCCACGCGCATCGCACCGGCCTTCTGCATGAAATTCTCATCGGTGCAGGTCAGCCCGGACAACCAGTACAGCACCGGCAGCTTGCCGCCCTGCTCCGCTTGCGGCGGCAGGTACACGGCAAAGACCATGTCGCAATCAAGCACTTCGGAGCGATGGCGATAACGCTTGTGCCAGCCACCGAAACTCTTCTGACAGGAAATGTTTTCCAGATTCATAGCACTTCAGCCGCAAGCTGCGAGCTTCAAGCTGCAAGAGGGCGTTGCGCCTGCTTGCAGCTTGTGGCTTGTCGCTTGCCGCTGCTCCTTAGAAATGAATGACGGTGCGGATGCTCTTGCCTTCGTGCATCAGGTCGAACGCCTTGTTGATATCTTCCAGGCCCATGGTGTGGGTGATGAAAGTATCCAGCGGGATTTCGCCGCTCTGGGCCATGTCGACGTAACTCGGCAATTCAGTACGGCCACGCACGCCGCCGAACGCCGAACCGCGCCAGACGCGACCGGTAACCAACTGGAACGGACGGGTAGCGATTTCCTGACCGGCACCGGCGACACCGATGATGACCGACTCGCCCCAGCCTTTGTGGCAGCACTCAAGCGCGGCGCGCATCAGTTGCACATTGCCGATGCACTCGAAGGAGAAGTCGACGCCGCCATCGGTCATGTCGACGATTACTTCCTGGATCGGACGATCAAAGTCTTTCGGGTTCACGCAATCGGTGGCACCCAGTTGTTTGGCGATTTCGAACTTGGCCGGATTGATGTCGATCGCAATGATCCGCGCAGCCTTGGCTTTCACCGCGCCGATCACGGCCGACAAGCCAATACCACCGAGACCGAAGATGGCCACGGTGTCACCCGGTTTAACCTTGGCGGTATTGAGCACGGCGCCGATACCGGTGGTCACGCCGCAACCGAGCAGGCAGACCTTTTCCAGCGGCGCGTCTTTGGAGATCTTGGCCACGGAGATTTCCGGGAGCACGGTGTATTCCGAAAACGTCGACGTCCCCATGTAGTGGAAAATCGTTTCGCCCTTGTAGGAAAAGCGCGAAGTGCCGTCCGGCATCAGGCCCTTGCCTTGGGTGGCGCGAATCGCCTGGCAGAGGTTGGTCTTGCCCGACTTGCAGAATTTGCACTGGCCGCATTCCGGGGTGTACAGCGGAATGACGTGGTCGCCGACGGCAACCGAGGTCACGCCCTCGCCGATCGCTTCAACGATGGCGCCACCTTCGTGGCCGAGGATCGACGGGAAGATGCCTTCCGGGTCTGCGCCGGACAAGGTGTAGGCATCGGTGTGGCACACCCCGGAAGCGACAACGCGCAGCAATACTTCACCGGCCTTGGGCATGGCGACATCGACTTCTACGATTTCCAGCGGCTTCTTGGCCTCGAAGGCAACGGCGGCGCGCGACTTGATCATGCTGACTCTCCAGTGAACCCAATAAATAAAAAAGCAGACAGACAGTGTAGTTCAGCGCTTCCTGAGGAATAATCCGGACCAAAGCAAAACATTATTGCCATACAGGGATAATCCAAGTGTCGGAAAACCGCTGGGAAGGTATCGACGAGTTTGTTGCCGTCGCCGAATGCAATCAATTCACTGCCGCTGCCGAGCGTCTTGGGGTTTCTTCCTCACACATCAGTCGACAAATCGTACGGCTCGAAGAGCGTTTGCAGACGCGGCTGCTCTACCGCAGCACCCGGCGGGTGACGCTGACCGAGGCCGGGCAGACTTTCCTGCAACATTGCCAGCGCCTGCAGGACGGCCGCGAAGAAGCGTTGCGCGCGGTGGGCGATCTGACCAGCGAACCGAAAGGCATGCTGCGCATGACCTGCGCGGTGGCCTACGGCGAACGCTTTATCGTGCCGCTGGTGACTCGCTTCATGGGGCTGTACCCGCAGCTGCGTATCGATATCGAGCTGAGCAATCGCCAGCTGGATCTGGTGCATGAAGGGCTGGATCTGGCAATTCGTCTGGGTCGGCTACAGGATTCGCGCTTGGTCGCGACACGCCTGGCGCCACGGAGAATGTACCTGTGCGCGTCGCCTTCCTACCTGGAACGGTATGGGCGCCCACACAGTTTGTCGGAATTGAGTCGACACAATTGCCTGATCGGCAGTTCGGATATCTGGCAACTGGAACAGAACGGGCGGGAATTTTCCCAGCGGGTGCAGGGCAACTGGCGTTGCAACAGTGGGCAGGCGGTGCTGGATGCGGCGCTTCAGGGTGTCGGATTGTGTCAGTTGCCGGACTATTACGTGCTCGAGCACCTGCACAGCGGCGCGCTGATTTCCTTGCTCGAGGCGCATCAGCCGCCTAATACGGCGGTGTGGGCGCTGTATCCGCAGCAGCGGCATCTGTCGCCGAAGGTGCGCAAGTTGGTGGATTTTCTTAAAGAAGGGTTGGCTGAGCGGGCGGAGTATCGAAGCTGAGTGATGGGTTGTTCGTGCGGCCGCCTTCGCGAGCAAGCTCGCTCCCACAGTGGACGTGCAGTGACTGCAAATCTGGTGTCAGGCGCAAATCAAATGTGGGAGCGAGCTTGCTCGCGAAGGCGGCGCAATGGGCGCCACAGCAATCAGCGGCGGTTAGCCCATCGCTGGCGCAACCACTCCAGGTCTTCCGGCCGAGTCACCTTGAGGTTATCCGCCCGCCCTTCGATCAGACGCGGTGCCAGACCGGCCCATTCCATCGCCGAAGCTTCATCGGTGATCACGGCATCCGCAACCAGGCTGTCGGCCAACGCCCGATGCAACGCACCGAGGCGGAACATCTGCGGTGTATACGCCTGCCAGATCACGCTGCGATCCACGGTTTCAACCACACGTCCGTTGTCATCAACGCGTTTTAGCGTGTCGCGAGCAGGAACCGCCAACAGACCGCCGACCGGGTCATCCGCGAGTTCGGCAAGCAACTTGTCGAGATCATCGCGACTCAGATTCGGCCGGGCCGCATCGTGCACCAGCACCCAATCGTCATCGTCGGCACCTTGCGCATGCAGATGCAGCAAGGCGTTTAGCACCGAAGCGGAACGCTCCGCCCCGCCATCAACCCGCTGAATGCGCGGATCGTTGACGCATGCCAGATTCGGCCAATAGGGATCATCGACAGCAAGACTGACCACCAGGCCCTTGAGGCTCGGGTGATCAAGGAAACAGCCGAGGCTGTGTTCGAGAATTGTGCGCCCGCCCAGTTGCAGATATTGCTTGGGACGGTCCGCGGCCATTCGGGCACCGACGCCCGCAGCAGGAATCACGGCCCAGAAGGCCGGCAGGGAATCGATCATTGGGCCAACTGGTAAAGGGTTTCGCCGTCCTTGACCATGCCCAGTTCGTGACGAGCCCGCTCTTCGACGGTCTCCATGCCTTTCTTCAGCTCGCTGACTTCAGCGTCCATCACCCGGTTGCGCTCCAGCAGGCCTTCGTTTTCGGCATGTTGCTCGGCGATCTGCTGTTTCAGCTCGGCGACCTGCGCCAGACTGCCATTGCCCACCCACAGGCGGTACTGCAGACCGGCCAGCAGCAAGAGCAAAACAAGAAACAACCAGTAAGGACTGCGCATCGAATATCAGGTATCCAGTGAAAAAAGACAGCCACGCATAATGTTGCAGCATCTGATAGCACGAAGCCTGGAAAGATCCAGGCTTGTGCTTAAGGCATCAGATTAGTGGCAAATCCATCGCTGTCACGACTTTTCCGACACAATCCGGTGTCCTTTGATCAGGTTGCGCTTAACCGCGGAACTCGGCACGGCCGTTGTACTTGGCCTTGCCGTTCAACTGCTCTTCGATACGCAGCAGTTGGTTGTACTTGGAAACGCGGTCGGAGCGGCACAGCGAACCGGTCTTGATCTGGCCAGCCGAGGTGCCCACAGCCAGGTCGGCAATGGTCGAATCTTCGGTTTCGCCGGAGCGGTGCGAGATCACGGCGGTGTAACCGGCAGCCTTGGCCATCTGGATGGCTTCCAGGGTTTCGGTCAGGGTGCCGATCTGGTTGAACTTGATCAGGATCGAGTTGGCGATCTTTTTATCGATGCCTTCTTTGAGGATCTTGGTATTGGTCACGAACAGGTCGTCGCCCACCAGCTGGGTCTTCTCGCCGATCTTGTCGGTGAGGATTTTCCAGCCAGCCCAGTCGGATTCGTCCAGACCGTCTTCGATGGAGATGATCGGGTAACGCTCGGTCAGGCCTTTGAGGTAGTCGGCGAAACCTTCAGCAGTGAACACCTGGCCTTCACCGGACAGGTTGTACTTGCCGTCTTCGTAGAACTCGCTCGCGGCGCAGTCCAGTGCCAGGGTCACGTCGGTGCCCAGCTTGTAACCGGCGTTGGCCACAGCTTCGGAGATCACTTTCAGCGCGTCTTCGTTGGAAGCCAGGTTCGGTGCGAAACCGCCTTCGTCGCCAACGGCGGTGCTCAGGCCACGGGCCTTCAGCACGGCTTTCAAGTGATGGAAAATCTCGGTGCCCATGCGCAGACCTTCCGAGAAAGACTTCGCGCCAACTGGCTGGACCATGAATTCCTGGATGTCGACGTTGTTATCGGCGTGCTCGCCACCGTTGATGATGTTCATCATCGGGACCGGCATCGAGTACACACCCGGGGTGCCGTTGAGGTTGGCGATGTGTGCGTACAGCGGCAGATCCTGATCCTGCGCAGCTGCCTTGGCCGCAGCCAGGGACACGGCGAGGATGGCGTTGGCGCCCAGGGTCGCTTTGTTTTCGGTACCGTCGAGCTTGATCATCGCTTGGTCGAGGGCTTTCTGGTCGCTCGGGTCGGTGCCCAGCAGCAGATCGCGGATCGGACCGTTGATGTTGGCTACCGCCTTGAGCACGCCCTTGCCCAGGTAACGGCTCTTGTCGCCATCACGCAGCTCGAGCGCTTCACGCGAGCCAGTGGATGCACCGGACGGCGCGCAGGCGCTGCCGATGATGCCGTTGTCGAGAAGCACGTCCGCTTCCACGGTGGGATTGCCACGGGAGTCGAGAACTTCACGACCTTTGATGTCGACGATTTTTGCCATTGTTGTAAACACTCCAAAGTTGACGAAAACGACGCAGCTAGAAGAAATCTTTATCGTCGGCAAGCGAAGTACAGCGGGCAGACTTGCAGACGACAACGCTCACGCCCGAGGGCATGAGCGACAAATCGTGCGGTACTTTACCGGAGAATCGAGCGTTACGCGGTTTCTACCGTCGGAAAACTCTTCACCAGTTCGTCCAGAGCTTTGAGCTGGGCCAGGAATGGCTCCAGTTTGTCCAGACGCAAGGCGCAAGGGCCGTCGCATTTGGCGTTGTCCGGATCCGGATGCGCTTCGAGGAACAGACCCGCCAGCGACTGGCTCATGCCGGCCTTGGCCAGATCCAGAACCTGGGCACGGCGACCGCCGGCGGAGTCGGCACGACCGCCAGGCATTTGCAGCGAGTGGGTCACGTCGAAGAACACCGGGTATTCGAACTGCTTCATGATGCCGAAGCCGAGCATGTCGACCACGAGGTTGTTGTAGCCGAAGCTCGAACCACGCTCGCAGAGAATCAACTGATCGTTACCGGCTTCCACGCACTTGTTCAGGATGTGTTTCATTTCCTGAGGCGCGAGGAACTGGGCTTTCTTGATGTTGATCACGGCATTGGTCTTGGCCATCGCGACAACCAGATCGGTCTGGCGCGACAGGAAGGCCGGCAGCTGAATGATGTCGCAGACTTCAGCGACGACCGCAGCCTGATCCGGCTCGTGGACGTCGGTGATGATCGGCACGCCGAACGCTTGCTTGATGTCCTGGAAGATGCGCATGCCCTCTTCCAGGCCAGGACCGCGATACGAGGTCACAGAAGAACGGTTGGCCTTGTCGAAGCTGGCCTTGAACACGTAAGGGATACCGAGTTTCTCGGTGACCTTCACGTACTCTTCGCAAACCTGCATGGCCATGTCACGGCTTTCCAGCACGTTCATGCCGCCGAACAGGACCATGGGTTTGTCGTTGGCAATCTCGATGTCGCCGACGCGGATGATCTTCTGTGCCATCGGGTTACGCCTTCTTCTGGTGTTGAGCCAACGCGGCTTTGACGAAACCGCTGAACAGCGGATGACCGTCGCGTGGGGTCGAGGTGAACTCAGGGTGGAACTGGCAGGCGACGAACCATGGATGATCCGGCGCTTCAACCACTTCGACCAGCGCAGCATCGGCGGAGCGACCGGAAATCTTCAGGCCGGCTTCGATGATCTGCGGCAGCAGGTTGTTGTTCACTTCGTAACGGTGACGGTGACGCTCAACGATCACGTCCTTGCCGTAGCAATCATGGACTTTGGAGCCCGGCTCAAGCAGGCAATCCTGTGCGCCGAGACGCATGGTGCCGCCCAGATCGGACGCTTCGGTACGCACTTCGACAGCGCCGGTGGCGTCTTCCCACTCGGTGATCAGACCGACAACCGGATGGCCGCTGGCACGATCGAACTCGGTGGAGTTGGCGTCTTTCCAGCCCAGCACGTTACGGGCGAACTCGATGACCGCCACTTGCATGCCCAGGCAGATGCCGAGGTACGGAACCTTGTTTTCGCGAGCGTACTGAACGGCAGTGATCTTGCCTTCCACGCCACGCAGACCGAAGCCGCCCGGCACCAGAATCGCGTCGACACCTTCGAGCAGCGCAGTGCCCTGGTTCTCGATGTCTTCGGAATCGATGTAGCGCAGGTTGACCTTGGTGCGGTTGCTGATACCGGCATGACTCATCGCTTCGATCAGCGACTTGTAGGCGTCGAGCAGTTCCATGTACTTGCCGACCATGGCGATGGTCACTTCGTGTTCCGGGTTCAGCTTGGCATCGACCACTGCGTCCCACTCGGACAGGTCGGCGCTGCCGCACTGCAGACCGAAACGCTCAACGACGAAATCGTCCAGACCCTGCGAATGCAGGATGCCCGGGATCTTGTAGATGGTATCGGCGTCTTCCAGCGCGATTACCGCACGCTCTTCAACGTTGGTGAACTGGGCGATCTTGCGACGCGAGGACACGTCGATCGGGTGATCGGAACGGCACACCAGCACGTCTGGCTGCAGACCGATCGAACGCAGTTCCTTGACGGAGTGCTGGGTCGGTTTGGTCTTGGTTTCGCCAGCGGTGGCGATGTACGGCACCAGCGTCAGATGCATCAGCATCGCGCGCTTGGCGCCGACTTCGAAACGCAACTGGCGGATGGCTTCGAGGAACGGTTGCGACTCGATGTCACCGACGGTGCCACCGATTTCGACCATCGCCACGTCAGCGTCACCGGCACCCTTGATGATGCGGCGCTTGATTTCGTCGGTGATATGCGGGATTACCTGGATGGTTGCACCCAGGTAGTCGCCACGGCGCTCTTTGCGCAGCACGTGCTCGTAGACACGGCCGGTGGTGAAGTTGTTGTTCTGGGTCATGGTCGTGCGGATGAACCGCTCGTAGTGCCCCAGATCCAGGTCGGTCTCGGCGCCGTCATGGGTGACGAACACTTCACCGTGCTGGAACGGACTCATGGTGCCTGGATCGACGTTGATGTACGGATCCAGCTTCAGCATGGTGACCTTAAGCCCCCGCGCCTCCAGGATAGCCGCCAATGAAGCCGAGGCAATGCCCTTCCCCAATGAAGAAACAACACCGCCCGTGACGAATATGTAGCGCGTCATGAAAAACCCTAGAAGTCTGCGTTAAAGCGGAACGAGCCGCCGGGGAAAGCGAAGGAAGGCCGAAGCCCCCGATCACCTGCATTAATCACAGTGCACCTTTCGAAAAAACCGCCGCGTTGTGACAGACCGGCAGATGAAACACCGGTACGTTGCTCGCTACACATTTTTTGGAATCGCCCAGCAAAGACTGCTTGGTAATCGGCAACTCCTGCAATTCAGGCGAATCCACAGAAGTTGTATCAAGAAGGGAGCGTAGTCTACCGGAATGCTCCTTTCAGCTCAAACCTTGATCTTCGTCTGTTGGCTGCCAGTGCAATGTCCAGCCTTCGTCCATCTGACCATCAAGACCCGGCTGGTTCGCCACGGCGAGCAATTCTTCGTCACGAAACAGCAGCGGCAATCTGCCACGCACGAAGGCCGGCACCGCGCGCTCGTTGAGCAGACGCTTGAGATCCCGGCTACCGCGCTCGGCCAGTTGCATGACCTCACCGCCCTGCCGATAGGCAATACGCAAAGGCCCGGCTGGAGCTTGCCCGTGGAGCATGACGCGTCCGTTATCCGGCAAGCGTAGCGCTGAAGTCGGGGTCTGCCAGTCGGCGCCGATCACTGGCGTGCGCAACCAATTGCCGCTCAGCCACCAGACGCGCCCGGCGCTGCGGTGCAGCTCGCCGTCGGCCAGACGCCAGATCGGAGAAGCGTCGGCGCCGGCATTGCACAGCGTTGTCCAACCCGACCAATGGTCAGCATCCGGCAGCCGGGTCAATGGTTCGAGCCAGTGGCTGAGGGCATTTCGCTGGCGCGCGTCAGACAACGCCGTCAATGGTGTCAGCTCCAGCGATGGCACACCCAGCCAAGCGAATTCATGGGGCGTTTCGGCTTGGGCGAGATCAATCTGCGCCAGCTCATCGAGCAAGCCCTGCGCCTCACGCAGATGCGCAGCCGTTCGCGCCATGCTGGCCTGCGCTTGCGGCCAGCGCTCGGCCAGCAGCGGCATGACTTGATGGCGCAGGTAGTTGCGGGAAAACTGGTGATCCTGATTCGACGGGTCTTCGATCCAGCGCAACTGATGCGCCTGTGCATAACTTTCCAGCTCGGCGCGGCTGACGTCGAGCAACGGTCGAACCAGCGTGCCCTGCCCCACTGGGCGCCGCTGCGGCATTGCGCCGAGTCCGCGTACACCGGCACCGCGCAACAGCCGAAACAGCAGCGTTTCCGCTTGGTCATCGCGGTGCTGGCCAGTCAGCAACACGTCATTGGTCTGCGTCAGCGAACTGAACACCGCGTAACGCGCATCCCGCGCCGCCCGCTCCAGGCTCGCCCCGCCCTTTACGGTCACCCGCTTCACTTGCAGCGGCACGCCCAGCGCATCGCAAACGTCTTGGCAATGTTGCGGCCACGCATCGGCCGCAGCCTGAAGGCCGTGGTGGATATGAATGGCGCTGAGCGCAGGGAGGGATTCAGTGTTCGCCAGGGTGGCGAGCAGATGCAGGAGGACGGTGGAATCGAGGCCACCGGAGAAGGCGATGCGCCAGTGAGCGACGTGGCGCCAGGGCTCAAGGTTCAGCAGAAGACGGGATGGCAAATCAATCGGGGACTGGCCCATATCTGCACCTTTTCCTGGTCCTCTGTGGGAGCGAGCCTGCTCGCGAAAGCGATTTGACATTCAACAATTTCGTCGACTGTCATACCGGTTTCGCGAGCAGGCTCGCTCCCACAGGGATAGCACGCGTCTGATTAGAGACCGTAGCTCATCAGGCGATCGTAACGGCGCTTGAGCAGCGCTTCGTTATCGAACTGCTTGAGCATCGCCAGTTGCGAGCTCAGCTCGGCGCGGATCGAAGCGGCGGCAGCAGCCGGGTCACGATGGGCGCCGCCCAGTGGCTCGCTGATCACTTTGTCGACGATACCCAGGCCTTTCAGACGCTCAGCGGTGATGCCCATTGCTTCTGCGGCATCCGGTGCTTTCTCGGCAGTCTTCCACAGGATCGATGCGCAACCTTCTGGCGAGATCACCGCGTAGGTCGAATATTGCAGCATGTTCAATTGATCGCAGACGCCGATGGCCAGTGCGCCGCCGGAACCACCCTCACCAATTACGGTGGCGATGATCGGGGTCTTCAACCGCGCCATCACACGCAGGTTCCAGGCAATCGCTTCGCTCTGGTTGCGCTCTTCAGCGTCGATGCCAGGGTAGGCACCCGGGGTGTCGATGAAAGTCAGGATAGGCATCTTGAAGCGCTCGGCCATCTCCATCAGACGGCAGGCCTTGCGGTAGCCTTCCGGACGCGGCATGCCGAAGTTGCGGCGAACTTTCTCACGCACTTCACGGCCCTTCTGGTGGCCGATGATCATCACCGGCTGGTCTTCCAGACGGGCGATACCGCCAACGATGGCAGCGTCGTCGGAGAAATGACGGTCGCCGTGCAGTTCGTCGAACTCGGTGAAGATGTGCTCGATGTAATCGAGGGTATACGGGCGTTTCGGGTGACGCGCCAGGCGTGCGATCTGCCAGCTGGTCAGCTTGCCGAAGATATCTTCGGTCAGCGTCTTGCTCTTGTCCTGCAGGCGGGAGATCTCATCGCCGATATTCAGCGAATTGTCATTACCGACCAAGCGCAACTCTTCGATCTTGGCTTGCAGGTCGGCGATCGGCTGTTCGAAATCTAGAAAATTCGGGTTCATAGGCGTCCGTCTTGGGTCGTGTCCCAAGTGAGCTTGGGCCGGCCGGTTGTCTATTCGCGCCCTACCTTAAGGGAGAGGCGCGCTGAGGTCGAGATTAAAAATTCAGGTTGCGGGCAAGCGCAATGATGGCACTTGCCGGTCAACGGTATTGGAGGAAGACGTTGTCTCGCCCGAACTGGTCACGCAGGGCTTGAATCAAGGTATCCGCCGGGTCGATCCGCCAGGTCTCGCCGAACTGCAGCAAGGTCTTCGCATCCGGGCTGGTGTACTCCATGGTCACCGGGCACGCGCCGCGATGACGCTTGAGCAGTTCGCCCAACCAGCGTAGCTGATCGCCTTTGAGATCCTGGGTGTGCAGCTTCAGGCGCAGGCTCTCGGCCAGATTGGTCCGCGCATCTTCCATGCTCATCACGCGCTTGACCCGCAGGCGCAGGCCGCCGGAGAAGTCGTCGTTGCTGACCTCGCCTTCGACCACCACCATCGCGTCGGTCTGCAACAGTGATTGCGCCGAATGGAACGCATCGGCAAACAGCGACGCTTCGATCCGCCCGGAACGGTCGTCGAGGGTGATGAAGCCCATCTTGTCGCCTTTCTTGTTCTTCATCACCCGCAGGGCAATGATCATCCCCGCTACGGTTTGCGTGTCACGCGCCGGTTTCAGGTCGATGATGCGCTGGCGGGCGAAACGGCGGATCTCGCCTTCGTATTCGTCGATCGGGTGACCGGTCAGGTACAGGCCCAGGGTGTCTTTTTCACCCTTGAGGCGTTCCTTGAGAGTCAGCTCCTTGGCCTTGCGATGGGACGCGTAGACGTCGGCATCTTCTTCGACGAACAAGCCGCCAAACAGGTCGGCGTGACCAGAGTCGTGGGTCCGCGCAGTCTGCTCGGCCGCCTTGATCGCCTCTTCCATCGCCGCCAGCAATACCGCGCGGTTACGGTCGATGTTGGCTTGATAGGCCTTTTGTTCGTCGTGGAAATACGGGCCGAGGCGATCCAGCGCGCCGCTGCGAATCAGTCCGTCGAGGGTGCGCTTGTTGATGCGCTTGAGGTCGACCCGCGCGCAGAAATCGAACAGATCCTTGAACGGACCGGCCTGACGCGCTTCGGTGATCGCTTCCACCGGACCTTCACCGACGCCTTTGATCGCGCCGAGGCCGTAAACGATGCGGCCGTCGTCGTTCACCGTGAACTTGAACTCCGAAGTGTTCACGTCCGGCGCATCGAGGCGCAGCTTCATCGTCCGCACTTCCTCGATCAAGGTCACGACCTTGTCGGTGTTGTGCATATCCGCCGAGAGTACCGCAGCCATGAACGGCGCCGGGTAGTGAGCTTTCAGCCAGGCAGTCTGGTACGACACCAGGCCGTAAGCGGCGGAGTGGGATTTGTTGAAGCCGTAACCGGCGAACTTTTCCACCAGGTCGAAAATGTTACCGGCAAGATCCGCATCGATCCCGTTGGTCGCGCAACCCTCAATGAAACCGCCGCGCTGCTTGGCCATTTCTTCAGGCTTTTTCTTACCCATCGCTCGACGCAGCATGTCCGCACCGCCGAGGGTGTAACCGGCCATGACCTGAGCAATCTGCATCACCTGTTCCTGATACAGGATGATGCCGTAAGTCGGCGCGAGTACCGGCTTCAGGCCGTCATACTGGTAGTCCGAGTGCGGATACGCCAGTTCGGCGCGACCGTGCTTACGGTTGATGAAGTCGTCCACCATGCCCGATTGCAGCGGGCCCGGACGAAACAGTGCCACCAGTGCGATCAAGTCTTCCAGGCAGTCGGGCTTGAGCTTTTTGATCAGCTCTTTCATGCCCCGGGATTCAAGCTGGAACACCGCCGTGGTTTCGGCTTTTTGCAGCAACTGGTAGGTCGGCTTGTCGTCCAGCGGGATAAAGGCGATATCCAGCGGCGGCTCGTTGACCTTGGCGCGGTCGCGGTTGATGGTTTTCAGCGCCCAGTCGATGATCGTCAGGGTACGCAGGCCGAGGAAGTCGAACTTCACCAGACCGGCGGCCTCAACGTCGTCCTTGTCGAACTGGGTCACCAGACCGTCACCGGCCTCGTCGCAATAGATCGGCGAGAAGTCGGTCAGTTTGGTCGGCGCGATTACCACACCACCGGCGTGTTTGCCGACGTTACGCACCACGCCCTCGAGTTTGCGCGCCATCTCCCAGATTTCCGCCGCTTCTTCATCGACCTTGATGAAGTCACGCAGGATCTCTTCCTGCTCGTAGGCTTTTTCCAGGGTCATGCCGACTTCGAACGGAATCATCTTCGACAGACGATCCGCCAGGCCATAGGACTTGCCCTGCACCCGCGCCACGTCACGGACCACAGCCTTGGCGGCCATGGAACCGAAGGTGATGATCTGGCTCACCGCATTGCGGCCGTATTTCTCGGCCACGTAATCGATCACCCGGTCACGGCCGTCCATGCAGAAGTCGACGTCGAAGTCGGGCATCGAGACCCGTTCCGGGTTGAGGAAACGTTCGAACAGCAGGTCATATTCCAGCGGGTCGAGGTCGGTGATCTTCTGTACGTAAGCCACCAGCGATCCGGCACCCGACCCACGGCCCGGACCTACCGGTACGCCGTTGTTCTTGGCCCACTGGATAAAGTCCATCACGATCAGGAAGTAACCGGGGAAGCCCATCTGGATGATGATATCCAGCTCGAAATTCAGGCGGTCGACGTAGACCTGGCGCTTGGCTTCGTAGTCTTCGGTGGTGTCCTTGGGCAGCAGCACCGCCAGGCGTTCTTCGAGCCCTTCGAAGGAGACCTTGCGGAAATATTCGTCGATGGTCATGCCATCGGGAATCGGGAAGTTGGGCAGGAAGTGCGTGCCCAGCTTCACTTCGATGTTGCAGCGCTTGGCGATCTCGACGGTGTTTTCGATGGCGTCGGGAATATCGCTGAACAGCTCGAGCATTTCCTCGGCGCTTTTCAGGTATTGCTGATCGCTGTAATTCTTCGAGCGGCGCGGGTCATCGAGGGCGCGGCCCTCACCGATGCACACGCGGGTTTCGTGTGCGGCGAAGTCTTCCTGCTTGATGAAACGCACATCGTTGGTCGCCACCAGCGGCGCACCGAGCTTGTCGGCCAGCGCCACGGCGCCATGCAGCTGTTCTTCATCGTTGGGGCGGTTGGTGCGCTGGATTTCCAGATAGAAACGATCCGGGAACACCGCCATCCACTCGCGGGCCAGCGATTCGGCTTCCGCCGGGTTGCCGCCGATCATGGCCATGCCGATCTCGCCTTCTTTGGCGGCGGACAGCATGATCAAACCTTCGTTGGCCTCAGCCACCCATTCGCGCTCGACGATGACCATGCCGTTGCGCTGGCCTTCGATGAAGCCGCGCGAGATCAGCTCGGTGAGATTGCGATAACCCTGAGCGTTCATCACCAGCAGGCTGAGGCGACTCAGCGGCGCATCCGGGTCCTTGTTCGCCAGCCACAGGTCGGCGCCGCAAATCGGCTTGATGCCGGCGCCCATGGCGTTTTTATAGAACTTGACCAGGGAACACATGTTGTTCTGGTCGGTGACCGCGACCGCCGGCATGTTCATGGCGGTCAGCGCTTTGACCAGCGGCTTGATCCGCACCAGCCCGTCGACCAGGGAGTATTCAGTGTGCAGGCGTAGATGAACGAATGAAGCCGGCATAGTGATCCTGTCCAGTTACATAGAGACAACGAGGCCCGGATTGTACCGGGCCTCGAATAAAACATCAGCCTTGCGCCTAAACCTGCGTCAGGCTTTCCCGCGCCTCGTAAGCCAGGCGTACCGGGGCGAACGAGCGGCGGTGAATCGGCGTCGGGCCGAGCCGCGCCAGCGCTTCCAGATGAACGGGCGTCGGATAGCCTTTGTGGCCACCGATGCCGTAGCCCGGGTAGATCAATTCGAACGCCGCCATTTCGCGGTCACGACTGACCTTGGCCAGAATCGACGCCGCCGCGATCGCCGGCACCTTGCCGTCGCCCTGAATCACCGCCTCGGCACGCATCGGCAAATGCGGGCAGCGGTTACCGTCGATCATCGCCAGCTTCGGCTGAATATGCAGACCGGCAACCGCGCGCTGCATGGCCAGCATGGTCGCGTGGAGGATATTCAGATCGTCGATTTCTTCAACTTCGGCACGGGCGATGCACCAGCTCAGGGCTTTCTCGCAGATCTCGTCGTAGAGTTTTTCGCGCTTGGCTTCGGTGAGTTTTTTCGAATCGTCGAGGCCGAGGATCGGCCGGTTCGGATCGAGAATCACTGCCGCCGTCACCACCGCACCGCACAACGGGCCACGACCGACTTCATCAACACCGGCGACCAGTTCTTCGACTTCGGCTACCAGAGTGAAATCCAGGCCCATTTGCATGCTTGTCTTGCTCATTGTGGTTTGCCGATCAGGTCAAGGACGGCTTGCGCCGCCTGATTGGAAGCATCGCGCCGCAGCGTGCGGTGGATCTCGTCGAAGCCACGGGTCTGTTCATCACCGCCATCGATCAATGGCGACAGCGTCTGCGCCAAGGCCTCGACAGTCGCATCATCCTGCAACAACTCCGGCACCAGCAAGCGCTGAGCAAGCAAATTGGGCAGCGACACGTACGGGCTCTTGACCATGCGTTTGAGAATCCAGAACGTCAGCGGCGCCAACCGATACGCCACCACCATCGGCCGCTTGTACAGCAGCGCTTCAAGGGTAGCAGTGCCGGAGGCGATCAACACCGCGTTGCACGCGGCCAGGGCCAGATGAGATTTACCGTCGAGCAAGGTTACCGGCAAATCCCGGCCAGCAAGCAAGGCCTCGAGTTGCACCCGGCGTTCCGGGTTTGCACAAGGCATGACAAAGCGCACGCCCGGACGCATCGCGCGCAGACGTTCGGCGGTGTCGAGGAACAGCGCACCGAGGCGACTGACTTCACCGCCACGGCTGCCCGGCATCAACGCTACCAGCGGACCGTCGGGCAAACCCAGCTCGGCGCGTGCAGCGGCGCGGTCGGCTTGCAGCGGAATGGTATCGGCCAAGGTGTGACCGACGAAACGCACCGGCACGCCTTTCTCTTCGTAGAATTTCGCTTCGAACGGCAACAGGGTCAGCATCAGATCGCAGCCTTCGCGGATCTTCAGCACCCGCTTCTGCCGCCACGCCCATACCGACGGGCTGACGTAATGCACGGTCTTGATCCCGGCCTGACGCAGCTTGAGTTCGATATTGAGGTTGAAATCCGGCGCATCTATGCCGATGAACACGTCCGGTTTCGCGGCGATGAGCGTGGCGATCAGCTCCTTGCGGCGCTTGAGCAACTCACGCAGCCGACCGAGGACTTCGACCAGGCCCATGACCGACAGGCGCTCCATGGGGAAGTACGAGGTCAGGCCTTCGGCCTGCATCAGCGGACCGCCGACACCGATGAACTCGACTGCCGGATGCTGAGCCTTGAGCGCACGCATGAGGCCGGCGCCGAGAATGTCACCGGAAGCCTCACCCGCCACCAGCGCAATACGCAGATTGGCCATGATCAGCGGGTGATGCCGCGAGTCGATGCCTGGATCGAATCGCGGAACACGGCGACTTCAGGGAACTGCGCAGACGACTCGGCCAGTTCGGCCAACGCCTGCTCGACCGTCAGGCCCTGGCGATAGACCGTCTTGTAGGCGCGGCGCAGCGCATGAATTGCGTCTTCGCTGAAACCGCGACGGCGCATGCCTTCGAAGTTCATGCTGCGCGCTTCGGCCGGGTTGCCGAACACGGTGACGAACGCCGGAACATCCTTGCCGATCGCCGTGCCCATGCCGGAAAAGCTGTGGGCGCCGATGTGGCAGTACTGATGCACCAGGGTGAAACCGGAGAGGATCGCCCAGTCGTCAACGTGTACATGCCCGGCCAACGCAGTGTTGTTGACCAGAATGCAGTGGTTGCCGATGACGCTGTCATGGCCGATGTGGGCATAGGCCATGATCAGGTTGTGATCACCCAGGGTGGTTTCCGAACGGTCCTGCACGGTGCCACGGTGAATGGTCACGCCTTCACGGATGACGTTGTGGTCGCCGATCACCAGGCGGGTTTCCTCGCCTTTGTACTTCAGATCCGGGGTGTCTTCGCCTACCGAAGAAAACTGGTAGATGCGATTGTGCTTACCAATGCGGGTCGGCCCCTTGAGGATCACGTGCGGCCCGATCACGGTACCCTCGCCGATTTCCACACCTGCGCCGATGATCGACCACGGGCCGACCTCGACGCCGTCAGCCAGAACGGCGGACGGATCGATGATTGCGCGAGGGTCAATCAAACTCATACTTTCTGTTCCGCGCAGATGATTTCTGCCGAGCAGACCGGCTTGCCGTCCACCGAAGCCTGGCACTCGAACTTCCAGATCTTGCGCTTGCAGCTGATGAAGGTCGCTTCAAGGATCAACTGATCGCCCGGCTTGACTGGCTGGCGGAAGCGCAGCTTGTCGGAACCGACGAAGTAATACAGGGTGCCGTCGGCCGGTTTGACGTCGAGCATCTTGAAACCGAGGATCCCGGCAGCCTGAGCCATCGCTTCGATGATCAGCACGCCCGGCATGATTGGATGCGCAGGGAAGTGACCGTTGAAGAACGGCTCATTGATGCTGACATTCTTGTAGGCGCGAATTCGCTTGCCTTCAGTGTCCAGTTCCACCACCCGGTCCACCAGCAGGAACGGGTAACGGTGAGGCAGGTATTCGCGAATCTCGTTGATGTCCATCATTTCAGGGGAAAGCCTATGTAAAGATTGGGAGCGCGACTGACGCGCACTCCTCTAGCAAATCAAGGAGGCAGTCCAGAGGCTGTGCACACTTGATATGGAAATGGTATCAGCCATCAGATGAAGCATTGCCGTCAGGGGTCACTTCCCCAACGCGCTTTTCCAGCTGTTTCAACCGTCGCGCGATGTCATCGAGCTGACGGATGCGGGCCGCGCTTTTGCGCCATTCGGCCGCCGGTTGCATGGCTGTGCCGGAAGAATAGGCGCCCGGCTCGGTAATCGAGTGGGTCACCATGGTCATCCCGGTCAGGAAAACGTTGTCGCAAATGTCAATGTGGCCGACCAGACCAACACCGCCGGCGAGCATGCAGTGCTTGCCGATTTTGGTGCTGCCGGAAATGCCGACGCACGCGGCCATGGCGGTGTGATCACCGACCTGGACGTTGTGCGCGATCTGAATCTGGTTGTCGAGCTTCACGCCATTGCCAATCACGGTATCGGCCAGAGCGCCGCGGTCGATGGCGGTGTTCACGCCGATCTCGACATCGTCGCCGATGGTCACGCCACCGATCTGGGCGATTTTCTGCCAGACGCCTTTTTCGTTGGCGAAGCCGAAGCCCTCACCGCCGATCACTGCGCCGGACTGAATAACCACACGCTTGCCGATGCGCACATCGTGATACAGCGTAACGCGCGGAGCGAGCCAGCCGCCTTCACCGATTTCGCTGCGCGCGCCGACTACGCAATGCGCGCCCAGCGTCACCTCTGCAGCGATTCGCGCACCGGCTTCGATCACCACGAACGGACCGATGCTGGCACTCGGGTCAACCACCGCGTCCGCCGCGATCACCGCTGTCGGATGAATCCCGCCAGCCGCTTTTGGCTTTGGATCGAACAGATGCGAGATGCGTGCATAGGCCAGGTAAGGGTCCGGCACCACCAAGGCATTACCTGCGAAACCTTCGGCGTCGGCTTCCTTGAGCAGCAGTGCAGCTGCTTGAGAACCGGCCAGGTATTTGCGGTATTGGGGATTTGCCAGAAAGCTCAACTGAGCTGGGCCAGCCTCTTGCAAAGTGGCTAGCCCAGTAATTTGCGTCTCGGGGTCGCCACGCAGGGTGGCGCCGAGGTGCTCGGCCAACTGGCCGAGCCTGATAGTCACGGTCATGGGTTACTTCAGCTGATTCATGCGCTCGATAACCTGGCGCGTGATGTCGTACTGAGGTTTGACATCGATGACTGCGCCACGCTCGAACACCAGATCAAAACCACCCTTCTTGATGACTTCTTCCACAGCGCTGTCCAGCTTCGGCTTCAGCTGCTTGAGCATTTCACGGTCAGCAACGGCCTTGGCTTCGTTCAGCTCCTTGGACTGGAACTGGAAGTCGCGGGCCTTTTGCTTGAATTCCAGCTCCAGACGCTCACGCTCGCCCTGCTGCATTTTGTCGCCACCCGCCATCAGACGGTCCTGAATGCCTTTGGCGCTGCTTTCCAGGGTTTTCAGCTTGGTCAGTTGCGGACCGAACTTCTTCTCGGCATCCACGGCGTACTTCTTCGCCGCGTCGGATTCCAGCAGTGCCATCTGATAGTTCAGCACGGCAATTTTCATGTCGGCGAACGCCGGGCCTGCCACCAGTACGGAGGCCAGGAGAACCAATTGAGTCAACTTACGCACGATGCACTCCTACAAAATCCATTGTCGTTGTCTTGGGTCAGACGCTTAGAACGTCTGGCCGAGGGAGAATTGGAACACTTGAGTTTCAGCGTCATCCGGTTTCTTGACCGGCATCGCCAGCGCAAAGCTCAAAGGACCCAGTGCGGTGACCCAGGTCACGCCGACACCTACGGAACTGGCCATGTTGCTCAGGCTGATGTCGTTGCACTTGGTGTTGGACGACGAACCATTGGCGTTCGTAGTGTCCTTGCACTGCGAGTCAAACACGTTACCGACATCCCAGAAGACCGAAGTACGCAGGGACCGCTGATCCTTGACGAATGGCAGCGGGAACAGAACTTCTACACCGCCCTGGATCAGGACGTTACCACCGAACGGCAGCGGATCCTGGTCCGGGTCGGCGATAGTGCCAGGGTTGTTACCACGGCTCGGCGTACTGCGCGGGCCGAGGGTGCTGTCCTTGAAGCCACGAACCGAGTTGAAACCACCGGCATAGTAGTTTTCATAGAACGGCAGACCATCGGTCGAACCGTAACCATCGCCATAACCGAGTTCGGAGTGCAGGCGCAGTGTGTAGTTTTCGGTGATCGGCTGGAACAGCTGACCACGGTAGTCAAGTTTGAAGAACGACAGGTCGCTGCCAGGAATGGTGGTTTCCAGGGTCAGGCTCTGGGAACGACCACGGGTCGGCAACACGCCTTTGTTCAGGGTCGACTCGGACCAACCGGCCGAGGCCTTGAAGTTCAGGTAGTTGTCGCCTTCCTTCTCGACGAAATCGAAAATCTCGTCAACGGTATAGCGACCGGTGTTGATCTTGTCCTGCTGGGCAGACAGACCGAAGGTCAGACGCGAAGTCTCACTGATCGGGTAGCCGACGTTTACGCCCGCACCGAGGCTGTCTACCGCATAGCTGGAAATATCAGCATCGAGTTCATCGTAGTCGGTGGTGCGATAGAACGCGTTGTAACCCAGGCTCACGCCATCAGCGGTCCAGTAGGGGTCAACGTAGCCGAAGTTGTAGCGGCTCTGGTATTCGCTGCGGGTCAGGCCGATGCTGACGCGGTTACCGGTACCGAGGAAGTTGTTCTGGGTGATCGAACCACCGAGGATCAAACCGGCGCTCTGCGCGAAACCGACGCTGGCGGTGATCGAACCGGAAGCCTGTTCTTCAACGGCGTAGTTCACATCGACCTGGTCGTCGACACCTGGCACGGCCGGGGTTTCAACGTTGACTTCCTTGAAGAAGCCCAGGCGCTCTAGACGGGTCTTGGACTGGTCAATCAGGTAGGTCGAAGCCCAGCCACCTTCCATCTGACGCATTTCACGACGCAGCACTTCGTCCTCGGACTTGGTGTTGCCACGGAAATTGATGCGGTTGACGTAGGCACGCTTGCCCGGATCGACAGCGAAGAGGATGTCCACAGTGTGGTCATCATCGTGCGGCTGAGGCACGCCGTTGACGTTGGCGAAGGTGTAGCCCTCGTTACCCAGACGACGGGTGATCAGCTCGGAGGTGGTGGTCATCAGCTTGCGCGAAAACACCTGCCCCTTCTGCACGAGCAACAGCGACTTGATCTGGTCTTCAGGGACTTTCAGGTCACCGCTGAGCTTGACGTCACGAACGGTGTACTTCTCGCCTTCGGTGACGTTGACAGTAATGTAGACGTGCTTCTTGTCCGGGGTAATCGAGACCTGGGTCGAAGCGATGTCCATGTTGATATAGCCGCGATCCAGATAGTAGGAACGCAGACGCTCCAGGTCACCGGAAAGTTTTTCGCGGGCATATTTGTCATCGTTCTTGAAGAACGACAGCCAGTTGGTGGTTTTCAGTTCGAACAGGTCGGTCAGGTCTTCCTCAGGGAAAACCGTATTGCCTACCACGTTGATGTGCTGAATGGCGGCAACGGTACCTTCGTTGATCTTCACCTTCAGACCCACGCGGTTACGCGGCTGCGAAACCACTTCGGTGTCAACGGTTGCCGAGTAGCGACCCTGGGCGACGTACTGACGTTGCAGTTCGTTACGCACACCCTCGAGGGTGGCGCGCTGGAAGATTTCGCCTTCGGCCAGACCGGATTGCTTGAGGCCCTTCATCAGGTCTTCAGTAGAGATCGCCTTGTTGCCTTCGATTTCGATACTGGCGACCGAAGGACGTTCGACCACGGTGATGACCAGAACGTTGCCTTCGCGGCCCAGCTGGATATCTTGAAAGAAACCGGTTTTGAACAACGCACGAGTGGATTCCACCAGGCGACGATCATCCGCCTGCTCGCCGACGTTCAACGGCAAGGCACCAAAGACGCTACCCGCGGAGACCCGCTGGAGGCCATTGACGCGAATATCAGAGATAGTGAAGGACTCGGCGTGAACTTCGGCGATCATCAATACGGTGAGAACCGCAGTTAGCAGCAGACGTTTCATGAAGTCCTTTCTTATTCCAACTGGCAATAAACAAACTGCCGCAAAATGCGGCAGATTCGCAATTCAGCGAAGCGTTACAGTCGACCCAGATCGTTGACCAGAGCAAGCAACATCACCCCGACCACCAAACTGATACCGATCTGTATCCCCCAACCTTGCACCCGATCCGACAAGGGGCGACCACGCACCCACTCGATCAGATAAAACAACAAATGCCCCCCATCCAGTACAGGAATGGGCAGCAAATTCAGAACGCCCAGGCTAATACTCAGATAAGCAAGGAAATTCAGGAAATCAGCGACGCCCGACTGGGCAGAAGCGCCCGCCACTTTAGCAATGGTTATCGGTCCACTCAAGTTTTTTACCGAGAGCTCGCCGAACAGCATTTTCTTCAGTGAATCCAGCGTCAGAATGCTCATGGTCCAAGTGCGACGGGCACCCTCGCCAATCGCGGCCAGCGGGCCATAGCTGACTTCGCGGATCATTTCCGGTGGCCAGTCGATGGCTTTGACGCCAGCGCCCAGATAACCGCTTGGCGCTTTGCTTTCACCGCGTGCCGCCAGGGTCACAGGGACGTCGATTTGAGCATTGTCGCGCTCGATGCGCAGCATGATTTTGGTATCAGGACGCGTACGAACGGTATCGACCACTTGCTGCCAATCATCGAGCGGCTGGCCATCAAGCGCCAGCAATCGATCGCCGGTTTTCAGCCCCGCTGCCTGAGCCGGGCCTTTCGGATCCAGTTCGGCAAGCACCGGCGGCAACGCCGGACGCCATGGACGAATGCCCAAAGAGCGGATCGGATCCGGCTCGTCGGCGCCTTTTAGCCAGTTATCCAGTGCCAGCGTGCGCGGCGATTCTGCCGTCGAACCCTGCTCGCGCACCAGCAACTGAATCGCACCGCTCTCACCGAGACGACGCACCAGTTGCAGATTGACCGCCGCCCAACCCGAGGTCGGCTCGCCATCGATCGATACAATCTCCTGGCCAGCGTTCAGACCTGCCTTGGCGGCAATGCTGCCAGACTCGACTGCGCCGATGACCGGACGCACCTGCTCGCTGCCGAGCATCGCCAAGACCCAAAAGAAGACTAACGCCAGCAGGAAGTTAGCAATCGGGCCAGCGGCAACAATGGCGATACGCTGACGTACCGATTTGCGATTGAACGACTGATCGAGTTGATCGACCGGCACTTCGCCTTCGCGCTCGTCGAGCATCTTGACGTAGCCGCCCAAGGGAATCGCGGCGACCACGAATTCAGTGCCTTGCTTGTCATGCCAGCGCAGCAACGGCATGCCAAAGCCCACGGAAAACCGCAGAACCTTGACGCCACAGCGACGCGCGACCCAGAAGTGGCCGAATTCGTGAAAGGTGACCAGTACACCCAGGGCGATCAGGGTGCCGGCAATCATATAGAGCGCGCTCATCTACTTTCTCCGCAATCCTGTTCAGTGTCGCGTGTCGCCGTTGTGTTGCAAAAACTATCGGCCGTGCCGACTCAACCATTGCTCGGCCAGCAATCGCGCTTTCGCGTCCGCCGTAAATACGGCGTCGAGGTCGTGCAGCGCCACTACCGGCTCCAGATTCAAGACTTCCTCGATGATACTCGCGATTTCCAGGTAGCGAACCCGTCCGTCGAGAAACGCTGCCACGGCCACTTCATTGGCCGCGTTGAGCATCGCCGGCGCGCTGTCGCCAGCCTCGGCCGCCTGACGGGCCAAACGCAGGCAGGGGAAGCGGCTTTCATCGGGCGCCTCAAAATCCAGTCGCGCAATGGCGAACAGATCCAGTGGCGGTACGCCGGAATCGATACGCTCCGGCCAGGCCAGGGCGTTGGCGATCGGTGTGCGCATGTCCGGATTACCCAACTGCGCCAGGACCGAGCCATCGACGTAATCGACCAGAGAGTGGATCACGCTTTGCGGATGAATCACCACTTCGACCTGAGTCGGTTTGGCATCGAACAACCAGCAGGCTTCGATCAGTTCCAGACCCTTGTTCATCATGCTTGCCGAATCCACGGAGATCTTGCGCCCCATGGACCAGTTCGGATGCGCGCAAGCCTGTTCCGGCGAAACATGCGCCAGCTCGGACATCGGCGTCTGCCGGAAAGGACCGCCAGAGGCCGTCAGCAAGATCCGCCGCACACCCACCGAGCTCAAGCCGCGGGCGAAATCCGCTGGCATGCACTGAAAAATCGCGTTGTGCTCACTGTCGATCGGCAGCAGCACCGAGCCGCTTTTGCGCACCGCCTGCATGAACAGAGCGCCGGACATCACCAGCGCTTCTTTATTGGCCAGCAGAATCTTTTTGCCCGACTCGACCGCCGCCAGTGTCGGACGCAAACCCGCCGCACCGACAATGGCCGCCATGACCGCGTCGACTTCAGGCGCGGAGGCAACCTGACACAGGCCCTCCTCGCCTACCAGCACACGAGTCGGCAAACCGGCTGCACGCAAGTCATCCTGCAACCCACGCGCCGCAGCACCTTCAGGCACCACGGCAAACTGCGGCACATGACGCACGCACAAGGCGAACAACTCACTGAGGCGTGTGAAACCACTCAATGCAAAAACCTGATAACGCTCAGGATGACGCGCAATCACATCCAGGGTGCTCAGACCGATCGAACCGGTCGCACCCAACACGGTAATCTGCTGGGGACGACTCACGGTGCGGCCATCCAGAGCAATACGGCGAACACCGGAATGGCTGCGGTCAGGCTGTCGATGCGATCCAGCACGCCACCATGCCCGGGCAGCAGATTACTGCTGTCCTTGATGCCGGACTGGCGCTTGAACATGCTTTCGGTAAGGTCACCGACCACGGAAATGAAGACGATCACTGCCGCGCCGACCAGGCCTTTGAGCAGCTCGGCCACGGTCCAGTCGCGCACCAGCCCGACGATCGCGGTAATCACCAGACTCAGCGCCAGACCACCGTAAACACCTTCCCAGCTCTTGCCCGGACTGACCTGCGGCGCCAGCTTGCGCTTGCCGAACTTGCGTCCGGAGAAATAAGCGCCGATGTCCGCGCCCCAGACCAACACCATCACCGCCATGATCAACCAGTTACCCAGCGGGTACTGCTTGATCTGCACCAGACCCTGCCACGCAGGCAGCAGGATCAGCAGGCCGATCAGCAGCTTGGTTGCCGCCGTGGACCAGTGCGCGCTGGAGCGTGGATACGTCAGCACCAGATAAGTCGCAATCGCCCACCAGATCACCGATGCACCGAGCACCCAAGGCGCAAGGCCTGGCAGCACATACATGACAAACAACATCAAGGCGACCACAGCGGCAAAGCCGACGCGGAACGACTGTGCGGTGAAGCCGGCCAGACGCGCCCATTCCCAGGCACCGAGGCTCACCACCAGGCCAATGAACAGCGCGAAGCCGGCACCTTTGAGCAGGAAAAACCCGCACAAGGCAATCGGCAGCAGGATCAGTGCAGTGATGATTCGTTGTTTAAGCATTAAACCCGGGCTCCAGCTTCGACCTGCTCGCTCGTTTTACCGAAGCGACGCTGGCGTGAAGCGAAATCGGCCAGCGCGGTGCGCATGGCGTCGTGTTTGAAGTCCGGCCAGAACAGGTCGGAGAAGTACAGCTCGGCGTAGGCCAGCTGCCACAGCAGGAAGTTGCTGATGCGATGCTCGCCACCGGTGCGGATGCACAGGTCAGGCAACGGCAGATCGCCGGTAGCCAGGCAGGTCTGCAGCAGATCCGGAGTGATGTCCTCCGGGCGCAAGTGCCCGGCCTGGACTTCACGCGCCAGACGCTGCGCGGCCTGAGCGATATCCCACTGACCGCCATAATTGGCGGCGATCTGCAGGACAAAGCGGTTGGCACCGACCGTCATGGCCTCGGCCTCGCGCATCGCCGCCTGAAGCTCAGGGTGGAAGCGCGAGCGATCGCCAATGATGCGCAGGCTGATGTTGTTGTCGTTGAGACGCTTGGCCTCACGACGCAGCGCCTTGAAGAACAAATCCATCAAGGCACTGACCTCATCGGCCGGGCGCTGCCAGTTTTCACTGGAGAAGGCGAACAGGGTCAGGACTTCGACCTTGGCCTCAGCGCACACCTCGATCACCGCCCGCACAGCATCCACGCCCGCTTTATGCCCGGCGACACCCGGCATAAAGCGTTTTTTCGCCCAGCGATTATTGCCATCCATGATGATCGCGACATGGCGCGGCACCGCGGACGGCGCAGTCTGCTTGGTCTTGTCCATTTAAAGCTCGACCCTTATACGGCCATCAGGTCTTTTTCTTTTTGCGCCAGGTTCGCGTCGATTTGAGCCACGTACTTCTTGGTCAGATCGTCGATTTCGCCAGCAGCGCGACGCTCTTCGTCTTCGCTGATTTCTTTCTCTTTAACCAGATCCTTCAGCGAGCTGTTGGCATCGCGACGAATGTTGCGCACGGCAACACGAGCATCTTCAGCCACATCACGCGCCTGTTTGGTGAAGCCGCGACGGGTTTCTTCGGTCAGCGCCGGCATGCTGATCAGCAACAGCTCACCCAGGTTGGTCGGGTTCAAGTTCAGACCTGCACTGCCGATCGCTTTGTCGACAGCACCGAGCATGTTGCGCTCAAACGCGACAACCTGCAGGGTACGGGCGTCTTTGACAGTGATGTTGGCGACTTGCTTGATCGGGGTGTCAGCGCCGTAATACGGCACCATCACGCCTTCCAGGATGCTTGGGTGCGCCTGGCCGGTGCGGATACGGCCGAAGTTGTGAGCCAGGGACTCAACCGACTTCTGCATACGCTCTTGGGCGTCTTTCTTGATTTCGTTGATCATTGTTGAACTTCCTCGATCAGGGTTCCTTCAGCGCCGCCGTGCACGATGTTCAGCAGGGCGCCGGGCTTGTTCATGTTGAATACGCGCAGCGGCATCTTGTGATCGCGGCACAGGCAGATAGCAGTCAGATCCATTACACCCAGCTTGCGATCCAGTACTTCATCATAAGTCAGATGATCGAACTTCTCGGCATGCGGGTCTTTGAACGGGTCTGCGGTGTACACGCCATCAACCTTGGTGGCCTTGAGCACAACGTCAGCGTCGATTTCGATTGCACGCAGGCAGGCTGCCGAATCCGTGGTGAAGAACGGATTGCCGGTACCGGCCGCGAAGATCACGACATCCTTGGAGTTCAGGTGACGCATGGCTTTGCGGCGATCGTAGTGATCGGTCACACCGACCATGGAAATGGCCGACATGACGATGGCCGAGATATTGGCACGTTCCAGCGCATCGCGCATGGCCAGGGCGTTCATCACAGTGGCCAGCATGCCCATGTGGTCGCCCGTGACCCGATCCATACCGGCCTTGCTCAGGGCTTCGCCACGGAACAGGTTGCCACCGCCGATCACCAGACCGACCTGCACGCCGATGCCGACCAGTTGGCCGACTTCCAGCGCCATGCGATCCAGAACCTTCGGATCGATCCCGAACTCTTCCGAGCCCATCAGGGCCTCGCCGCTAAGCTTGAGTAGAATGCGTTTATAGCGAGCCTGATAACCACTGCCCTGCTGAGCCATTGCGAATCTCTCCTGCGGCGTATTTAAAATTCTTTGCGAGCTGTTTACAGCTGGCGTTCACTCTAGCTTGGCGCTGCTGCAGCGCCATCGGAACATGGCTTTGTAAGTCAGTTCCGGGTGGAAACCAATAAAAAATTGGTACCCCATCTGAAAAGAGGCTGCGCGCGTTAGCGGGCAGCCTCTTTCGGGCGACAGTTGAAAACCGTCTTATTGCTTGGCGGCAGCCAGCTGGGCAGCAACTTCTTCAGCGAAGTTGTCGACCGGCTTCTCGATGCCTTCGCCTACTTTGAAGTAGGTGAAGGAAACGATTTCAGCACCGGCTTTCTTGGCCAGTTCGCCAACCTTGACTTCAGGGTTCTTGACGAACGCCTGCTCGACCAGGCTCGCTTCTGCCAGGAACTTGCTGATACGGCCCTTGACCATGTTCTCAACAATGTTTTCTGGCTTGCCTTTGATCTTTTCTTCGTTCAGCTGCAGGAACACAGCTTTCTCACGCTCGATCGCTTCGTCGGAGACTTGCGAAGGCAGCAGGAACTCAGGGTTGCTTGCAGCAACGTGCATTGCGATGTCTTTGGCCAGCTCGACGTCACCGCCTTTCAGGACAACAGCAACACCGATCTTGTTACCGTGCAGGTAGGTGCCGACAACGTCACCTTCTACGCGTACCAGACGACGGATGTTGACGTTCTCGCCGACTTTGGCAACCAGCGCTTCACGAGCCGATTCCTGAGCGGCGATCAGCGGAGCTGCGTCGGTCAGTTTTTCGTCGAAAGCTTTTTCTACGCTGGCAGCAACGAAGTTCTTGAAGTCGTCTTGCAGGGCCAGGAAGTCGGTCTGCGAGTTGACTTCCAGCAGCACGGCTGCCTTGTCATTCGATTTGATGGCGATTGCGCCTTCAGCGGCAACGTTGCCAGCTTTTTTCGCAGCCTTGATGGCGCCCGAAGCACGCATGTCATCAATGGCTTTTTCGATGTCGCCGTCAGCCTTTTCCAGGGCTTTCTTGCAATCCATCATGCCTTCGCCGGTACGCTCGCGCAGTTCTTTGACCAACGCTGCAGTAATTGCTGCCATTTTCAAATTCCTCTTGGATAGGTTTTCAACCATTCCACCCGATCGAACGGGCGTTCAATTCTTCCCGAACCACCCATGTTGGCTGCCGCACATGACAAATACAGACGTGGGCGCCGACAAATGGTTTTCGAGGTGGCAAAAAGGGGGCCAAGCCCCCTTTTTGCTTACTGAGTCAACGCCAGGGGCGTCGATTACTCAGCTGCAGCCTGAGTTTCTTCAGCTGCGAATTCAACAGTACCGCCAGCAACATTGTTGCGACCACGGATAACTGCGTCAGCCATCGAACCCATGTACAGCTGGATAGCGCGGATGGCGTCATCGTTGCCTGGGATGATGTAGTCAACGCCTTCCGGGCTGCTGTTGGTATCGACAACGCCGATGACCGGGATGCCCAGCTTGTTGGCTTCGGTGATCGCGATGCGCTCGTGGTCAACGTCGATCACGAACAGTGCGTCTGGCAGACCGCCCATGTCCTT
Organism: Pseudomonas sp. H26/SER47-MNA-CIBAN-0231; assembly: GCF_040310465.1. Lineage (NCBI taxonomy): Bacteria > Pseudomonadati > Pseudomonadota > Gammaproteobacteria > Pseudomonadales > Pseudomonadaceae > Pseudomonas > Pseudomonas sp. H26/SER47-MNA-CIBAN-0231. The sequence goes on from NZ_JBEOPW010000015.1 coordinate 88,377, forward strand.
GATGCCGCCCAGCGAACGATCCAGCTTCTCAAGATCACGGGAGCGCATCAGCGCTTCTTTCTTGGTCAGCTTGGCGAAAGTACCGTCTTCGGCTTGAACTTCAAGGTCACGCAGACGCTTGATGGAAGCACGAATGGTCTTGAAGTTGGTCAGCATGCCGCCCAACCAGCGGTGATCGACGTACGGCGAACCGCAACGTGCTGCTTCTTCAGCAACGATCTTGCCAGCGGAACGCTTAGTGCCGACGAACAGAATCTTGTTTTTGCCCTGGGCCAGACGCTCTACGAAAGTCAGAGCTTCGTTGAACATTGGCAGGGTTTTTTCAAGGTTGATGATGTGAATCTTGTTACGCGCGCCGAAAATGTACTTGCCCATTTTCGGATTCCAGTAACGGGTTTGGTGACCGAAGTGCACACCGGCCTTCAGCATATCGCGCATGTTGACTTGGGACATGATAGTTCCTTGATAAGTCGGGTTTGGCCTCCACGTATCCCAATGACCAACCAGAGGCATAAAGCCCAAGGCACCCAGGTCATCGTGTCGACACGTGTGTGGATTTAAGCTTTTCGGGGCATCCCCGGAAAGCGGCGCATTTTATACCACAGGGTGCGCAGAAACGGAACCCGGAATCTTTATTCGCACCAAGGACATGGGCGCAGCCCCCTTGGAATCGGCTCGATGGGCACCATTGTATAGACACAAGCCAGACATGCAGGCGCGGATTTGCGCCTCTCGTCTGTTAGAATCGCGTTTTTCAGGGTCGCAAAAATACACCTGCCACCCAATTCGTATCCGTAAGCGCCGCCGAGCGCAGAGAGAGCCTGTATGACCGTCAACCTCAAAACCCCCGAGGACATCGCTGGCATGCGTGTCGCCGGCAAACTGGCCGCCGATGTGCTGGAAATGATTGCCGAACATGTCAAACCGGGCGTGACCACTGATCAGCTCAACCAGATCTGCCATGACTACATCGTCAACGTGCAGCAGGCCATCCCTGCCCCGCTCAACTACAAGGGCTACCCGAAGTCGATTTGCACTTCGATCAACCATGTGGTCTGCCACGGCATTCCGAACGACAAACCGCTGAAAAACGGCGACACCCTGAACATCGACGTCACGGTGATCAAAGACGGCTACCACGGCGATACCAGCCGCATGTTCCACGTCGGCGAGGTACCGGTCTGGGCCGAGCGCCTGTCGCAGGTCACCCAGGAATGCATGTACAAGGCCATCGAGATCGTCAAACCTGGCTGCCGCCTCGGCGACATCGGTGAAGTGATCCAGAAGCACGCGGAAAAGAACGGTTTCTCGGTGGTGCGCGAGTTCTGCGGCCACGGCATCGGCAAGGTCTTCCACGAAGAGCCGCAGATCCTGCACTACGGTCGCGCCGGCACTGGCATGGAACTGAAGGCAGGCATGACCTTCACCATCGAGCCGATGATCAACCAGGGCAAGGCCGACACCAAGGTTCTCGGCGACGGCTGGACCGCGATCACCAAAGACCGCAAGCTCTCGGCCCAGTGGGAACACACCCTGCTGGTCACCGACACCGGCTACGAGATTTTCACTTTGCGCAGCGATGACACCATCCCGCGTATCTCGGCCTGACACCCAGAACGCTCCCAGCCTATAGAAGGAAAGCCAATCGATGCCGCAGGTGGATCCCGAACTCTTCGACCGCGGCCAGTTCCAGGCTGAACTGGCCCTCAAAGCGAGTCCCATCGCGGCGTTCAAGAAGGCGATCCGCCAGGCCCGCGAGGTCCTCGACACGCGTTTTCGCAATGGCCGCGACATCCGCCGGCTGATCGAGGACCGCGCCTGGTTTGTCGACAACATCCTGCAAAAGGCCTGGGAGCAGTTCAACTGGAGCGAAGACGCCGACATCGCTCTGGTGGCAGTGGGCGGCTACGGTCGCGGCGAGTTGCACCCGTATTCCGACATTGATCTGCTGATCCTGCTCGATAGTGCCGACCACGAAGTTTTCCGCGATTCCATCGAGCGTTTTCTGACGCTGCTGTGGGACATCGGTCTAGAGGTCGGCCAGAGCGTGCGCTCGGTCGACGAATGCGCAGAAGAGGCCCGCGCCGACCTGACTGTGGTCACCAACCTGATGGAAAGCCGCACCATCTGCGGCCCCGAGCGTCTGCGTCAGCGCATGATCGAAGTGACCAGCACCGCGCACATGTGGCCGGCCAAGGAGTTCTTCCTGGCCAAGCGTGCGGAACAGAAAGCACGTCACCACAAATACAACGACACCGAGTACAACCTCGAACCGAACGTTAAAGGCTCGCCCGGTGGCCTGCGCGATATTCAGACGATCCTCTGGGTCGCCCGCCGTCAGTACGGCACCCTGAACCTGCGCGCCCTCGCTGGCGAAGGCTTTCTGGTCGAAAGCGAAAACGCCCTGCTCGCCTCCTCCCAGGAATTCCTCTGGAAAGTGCGCTACGCGCTGCACATGCTCGCCGGTCGCTCGGAAGACCGCTTGTTGTTCGATCATCAGCGCACCATTGCCGGCCTGCTCGGCTTTGAAGGAGACGACGCCAAACAGGCGGTCGAAAACTTCATGCAGCAGTACTTCCGCACCGTGATGAGCATCGCCCAACTGAGCGATCTGATCATCCAGCACTTCGAGGAAGTCATCCTCGCTCCGGAAGACGAGGCGCCGCCGCAACCGATCAATTCACGCTTCCAGCTGCATGACGGCTACATCGAGGCGCGCAATGACAATGTGTTCCGCCGCACGCCGTTCGCCATGCTGGAAATTTTCGTGCTGATGGCCCAGCAGCCGGAAATCAAAGGCGTGCGCGCCGACACCATTCGTCTGCTGCGCGAACATCGTCATCTGATCGATGACAACTTCCGTAACGATATCCGCAACACCAGCCTGTTCATCGAGCTGTTCAAGTGCAAGATCGGCATCCACCGCAATCTGCGGCGGATGAACCGTTACGGCATTCTCGGGCGCTATCTGCCGGAGTTCGGTTTTATCGTCGGGCAGATGCAGCACGACCTGTTCCACATCTATACCGTCGATGCGCACACGCTGAATCTGATCAAGCACCTGCGCAAACTGCAGTACACCCAGGTCTCGGAGAAATTTCCGCTGGCCGCCAAGCTCATGGCCAAGCTGCCCAAACCTGAGCTGATCTACATGGCCGGCCTGTACCACGACATCGGCAAGGGCCGGCATGGCGATCACTCGGAGATCGGCGCGGTCGATGCCGAGGCGTTCTGCCAGCGTCACCAGTTGCCGGTGTGGGACAGCCGCCTGATCGTCTGGCTGGTGCAGAACCACCTGGTGATGTCCACCACTGCGCAGCGCAAGGATCTGTCCGACCCGCAGGTGATCCACGATTTCGCTCAAGCGGTCGGCGACGAAACGCGCCTCGACTACCTCTACGTGCTGACCGTGGCCGATATCAACGCGACCAACCCGACGCTGTGGAATTCATGGCGCGCCAGCCTGTTGCGCCAGCTCTACACCGAAACCAAGCGCGCCCTGCGCCGGGGTCTGGAAAATCCGGTGGACCGCGAAGAACAGATCCGTCAGACGCAAAGCGCGGCGCTGGACATTCTGGTGCGCGGCGGCACCGATCCGGACGACGTCGAGCAGCTGTGGGCGCAATTGGGCGATGACTATTTCCTGCGCCACACCGCCGGCGATGTCGCCTGGCACAGCGATGCGATCCTGCAGCAACCGGTGGATGGCGGGCCGCTGGTGCTGATCAAGGAAACCACCCAGCGCGAGTTTGAAGGCGGCACGCAGATCTTCATTTATGCACCGGACCAGCATGATTTCTTCGCCGTGACCGTGGCGGCGATGGACCAGCTCAACCTGAACATTCACGATGCCCGGGTCATCACCTCGAGCAGCCAGTTCACCCTCGACACCTACATCGTGCTCGACAACGAAGGCGAATCGATCGGCGACAACCCGGCGCGGATCAAGCAGATCCGCGAAGGCCTGACCGAAGCCCTGCGCAACCCGGACGACTACCCGACGATCATTCAGCGCCGGGTGCCGCGTCAGCTCAAACACTTCGCCTTCGCCCCGCAGGTCACCATTCACAACGACGCCCAGCGTCCAGTGACCGTGCTGGAGCTGACCGCGCCCGACCGGCCGGGCCTGCTGGCGCGGGTCGGGGGGATTTTCCTCGAGTTCGACCTGTCGCTGCAGAACGCCAAGATTGCGACCCTGGGCGAGCGCGTGGAAGACGTGTTCTTCATCACCGACGCGCACAACCAGCCGCTGTCCGATCCGCTGCTGTGCAGCCGTCTGCAGGATGCGATCGTCGAACAGCTGAGCGTCAATCAGGAACCGGATATCAAACTTTCGCGGATCAGTATCTGAATCACCCGTTTATCCGTGTGAATGCAGCCCATGCCTTCCTCCGGTACATACAATCCCCTGTGGCGAGGGGATTTATCCCCGTTCGGCTGCGAAGCAGTCGTAAAACCTGTGTATGCGGACATTCAGTTGAACCGCAGTGAATGGTTTTGCGGCCGCTGCGCAGCCCAACGGGGATAAAGCCCCTCGCCACAGAAAGCTCTTGAGCATTTAAAAGAGGCCCCCATGAACAACGCTCTGAACCAGCTCCAGCCGTACCCGTTCGAAAAGCTCCGCGCCCTGCTCGGCAGTGTTACGCCGAACCCGGACAAACGCCCGATCGCCCTGTCGATCGGCGAGCCGAAACACCGTTCGCCGAGTTTTGTCGCCGAAGCGCTGGCGAACAATCTGGATCAGATGGCGGTGTACCCGACCACCCTCGGCATCCCGGCCCTGCGCGAAGCCATCGCCGGCTGGTGCGAGCGTCGCTTTGGCGTGCCGAACGGCTGGATCGATCCGGCGCGCAATGTGCTACCGGTCAACGGCACCCGTGAAGCGCTGTTCGCCTTCACCCAGACCGTGGTCAACCGTGGCGACGATGCGCTGGTGGTCAGCCCGAACCCGTTCTATCAGATCTACGAAGGCGCCGCGTTCCTCGCCGGGGCCAAGCCGCATTACCTGCCATGCCTGGATGAAAACGGCTTCAACCCGGACTTCGACGCGGTAGCACCGGATATCTGGCAGCGTTGCCAGATTCTGTTCCTGTGCTCGCCGGGCAACCCGACCGGCGCGCTGATTCCGGTTGAGACCCTGAAGAAGCTGATCGCCTTGGCTGATCAGTACGACTTCGTCATTGCCGCCGACGAGTGCTACAGCGAACTGTACTTCGACGAACAGACTCCGCCGCCGGGCCTGCTCAGCGCCTGCGTCGAACTGGGCCGCAATGACTTCAAGCGCTGCGTGGTCTTCCACAGTCTGTCCAAGCGCTCCAACCTGCCGGGCCTGCGTTCAGGCTTCGTTGCCGGTGATGCCGACATCCTCAAAGGCTTCTTGCTCTATCGCACTTACCACGGCTGTGCGATGCCAGTGCAGACTCAACTGGCCAGCGTTGCCGCGTGGAATGACGAAGTGCATGTGCGCGCCAACCGCGCGCTGTATCGCGAGAAGTTCGATGCGGTGCTGAACATCCTCAGCCCGGTGCTGGACGTACAGCGCCCGGATGGCAGCTTCTACCTGTGGCCGAATGTGCAGGGCGATGATGCGGCGTTCTGCCGTGATCTGTTCGAGCAGGAGCATGTGACCGTGGTGCCGGGCTCGTACCTGTCTCGCGATGTCGATGGCGTCAATCCTGGCGCCGGGCGTGTGCGTATGGCACTGGTTGCGCCGCTGGCGGAATGCGTCGAAGCCGCCGAACGGATTCGCGACTTCATCACCCGCCAGAAGTGATTGCGGAGCGCTTGCGGCAGTCCCCTGCTACAAGCGCTCAACCGGCTATTTGACCTGCCCCAGATTGGCCTCGCTCAAATCCAGTTCCCCGAGCACTTCTCGCAACACGTCATCACCGATCTGGTGCTGACGACTGAGGCTGTAGAGTTCCAGACGTTGCGCGCGCAGCGCTTTCAAACGCAGGCGACGCTCAAGCAGATCCATCTGGAATGCCAGCGCTTGGGCTTCGGCGGAATCATTGAACACATCAAGTTGATGGCGATATTCGGACATGATCCGCGCCTTGAGCTCTGCTGCCAGCGCCGCTTGAGCGGCATCCTGTGGGACCACCTCTTCGCTTTCCAGCGAGTGAATCGCCGCTTCGGCTGTCTTGCGCCAGGCGTCGCGCACTTCCTGACGACGCTTGTCGTCGGGACTTTTGTCGATGCCGCGCAGCAGCAAGGGCAGCGCGATACAGGCCGAGACCAGCGACAGCAGAATCACCCCGGCAGCAATGAAGATCAGCAAGTCGCGTTCAGGAAAAGCCTCGGCGCCGATCAGCATCGGCACCGACATCACGCCCGCCAGCGTCACCGCCCCGCGCACACCGCCCACCGTCAGCAACCAGCATGAACGCGCCGTCGGCACTTGCGTCAGCTCGCCCTTGCCGCGCAGTCGGCGCAGCAACACCGACAAGCGCCAGATGCTCTGCACCCAGATGAACCGCAGCAGCACCAGCGCGACGAAGATCGCCAACACATCGAGGCAGCGATAGAACAGCGTCGGCCACAGCGTCGGCTCATGGCTGACCACCGCCTTGATGATGTCTGGCAATTGCAGGCCAAGCAGCAGGAAGATCAAGCCATTGAACGCAAATTCGAGCAGCGCCCAAACGCTGCGATTAAGCAATCGCGTGCTGGTCTGGCGTGGCAACAGATCGAGCCAGCTCTGCATCATCCCCGCTGCCACCGCCGAGAGAATCCCTGAAGCGCCCAGACGTTCGGCCAGTACATAAGCGGCGAACGGCAGCAGCAACATGAACACCACGTGAGTGGCCGGATCGTCCCAGCCCCGGGCGATCATCCACGCGCGCAGGCGTCCGACCAGCCAGCTCAACGCCACACCCACAGCCAGGCCACCGAGCGCCACCGCGACGAAGGTCAGACTGGCATTGGTCAGCGAAAACACCCCCGTGACCGCTGCAGCGAGGGCGAACTTGAAGGTCACCAGGCCTGAGGCGTCATTCATCAGCGCCTCGCCCTGAAGGATGTGCATCAGCGGCGTCGGGAGTCGGTTCTGCGAAATCGCTGAAACCGCCACGGCATCCGTTGGCGACAAAACCGCTGCCAGGGCAAAGGCCACCGGCAACGGAATCGTTGGCAATAGCCAATGAATGAAATAACCGGCGCCGACCACGGTAAACAGAACAAGACCGACGGCCAGGGTCAGGATCGGTCCACGCAATTGCCAGAAGGCGCGTTTGGGCATGCGCCAGCCATCGGAAAACAGCAGCGGCGGCAGGAACAGAAACAGGAACAATTCCGGGTCGAGGGCGACGTGCAGCCCCAGGGTCGGCCAGGCGAGCAAGGCACCGGCGGCGATTTGCACCAGCGGCAATGGCAGCGGGATAACCCGCCCGACCAGTCGCGAGACGCTGACCAGCATCAGCAGGATGAGGACGGTGTAAGCAGTTTGCATAAAACCAGAATCTCAGGCGATCGACAGCGTTGAACTGCCATATTAGCGCCTTAGGCTGTGGCTGACCGTTGCACCTATGTCGCACGGCCAGACGCCGGACTAAATGTGGGAGCGAGCTTGCTCGCGAATGCGGTGTGTCATTCAGCACAGAAATTGACTGAAAGGCCCCCTTCGCGAGCAAGCTCGCTCCCACAGGTTTTACAGCGTTACGACAACCGTGGCCGACGAAACCGTCCGGTCATGGCATAATCCGTCACCATTTTTTTCCAGCACCTGTAAAGGGGGCGATTCCTTGGCCGTTTCAAGTAAAACGTTGCACCTTTTCGGCATCAAAGCCTGCGACACCATGAAAAAGGCGCGCACCTGGCTCGATGAACACGCTGTCAGTTATGACTTTCACGATTACAAGACCGCCGGCATTGACCGTGAGCACCTGACCCAGTGGTGCAACGAGCACGGCTGGCAAACCGTGCTGAACCGCGCCGGCACGACCTTTCGCAAACTCGACGACGAACGCAAAGCCGATCTCGACCAGGCGAAAGCCATCGAACTGATGCTCGCACAACCCTCGATGATCAAGCGCCCGGTGCTCGATCTCGGTGACCGAACCCTGATTGGCTTCAAGCCAGATATCTACGCGGCCGCTCTGAAGTAAGCAGCCCGTCACTCTTTGTAGAGGTATTCACATGTCCAATTCCCTGTTCAGCATCGCCTTTGGTGTCGGCACCCAGAACCGTCAAGGCGCATGGCTGGAAGTGTTCTACGCACAGCCACTGCTCAACCCTTCGGCCGAACTGGTCGCGGCTGTTGCGCCGATCCTCGGTTACAGCGAAGGCAACCAGGCCATCACCTTCACCACCGCCCAGGCCGCGCAACTGGCTGAAGCCGTGAAAGGCATAGACGCCGTGCAAGGCAAGCTGCTGACCCGCCTGGCCGAAAGCCACAAGCCGCTGGTCGCCACGCTGCTGGCCGAAGACGCGCAACTGACCTCCACGCCTGAGGCCTACCTCAAGCTGCATCTGCTCTCGCACCGTCTGGTCAAGCCGCACGGCGTGAGCCTGGCCGGTATCTTCCCGCTGCTGCCGAACGTGGCGTGGACCAGCCAGGGCGCGATCGACCTGAGCGAACTGGCGGAAATGCAACTCGAAGCGCGCCTGCGCGGCGAGCTGCTGGAAGTGTTCTCGGTGGACAAGTTCCCGAAAATGACCGACTACGTGGTACCGGCCGGCGTGCGTATCGCTGATGCTGCACGTCTGCGTCTGGGCGCCTATGTCGGCGAAGGCACCACCGTCATGCACGAAGGTTTCATCAACTTCAACGCCGGCACCGAAGGCCCGGGCATGATCGAAGGCCGCGTTTCCGCTGGCGTCTTCGTCGGCAAGGGTTCGGACCTGGGCGGCGGTTGCTCGACCATGGGCACCCTGTCGGGCGGTGGCAACATCGTGATCAAGGTCGGCGAAGGCTGCCTGATCGGCGCCAACGCCGGTATCGGCATTCCGCTGGGCGACCGCAACACTGTGGAATCGGGCCTGTACGTCACCGCTGGCACCAAGGTTGCGCTGCTGGACGAGCACAACAATCTGGTCAAGGTTGTGAAGGCGCGCGAGCTGGCCGGTCAGACTGATCTGCTGTTCCGTCGCAACTCGGAAACCGGTGCTGTGGAATGCAAGACCCACAAATCGGCGATCGAACTGAACGAAGCGCTGCACGCTCACAACTAAGCGCTGTAGGCCTGTGGGAGCGAGTCTGCTCGCGAAACTTCTGGCGTCCTCAATGACGCTTTCGCGAGCAGGTTCGCTCCCACAAGGTTTGGCGTACACCCCGCCCAATTTCACAGGGCTGAACCCATGATGATCCCCTCCCCCTGGCGCGCCGATTTCCCGGCTATCGCCGCCCTGCAACGGCAAGACCAGACCTATCTGGACAGCGCCGCCACTACGCAAAAACCCCAGGCCCTGCTCGACGCACTGACGCATTACTACGCCAACGGCGCGGCCAATGTGCATCGTGCGCAACACCTGCCCGGTGCCCACGCGACGCAAGCGTTCGAAGACAGTCGGCGCAAGGTTGGCCAATGGCTGCATGCCGGTGACAGCGGGCAAATCATCTTCACCCACGGCGCCACCAGCGCGCTGAATCTGCTGGCTTATGGTCTGGAGCCTCTGTTTCAGCCGGGCGATGAGATCGTCATCAGCGCTCTGGAGCATCACGCCAACCTGCTGCCGTGGCAGCAACTGGCGCAACGTCGCAACCTGAAACTGGTGATCTTGCCGCTGGATGTCGACGGCCTGATCGACCTCGCCGCTGCCGTGCATCTGATCGGCCCGCGCACGCGTTTGCTGGCAGTCAGTCAGCTGTCCAACGTCCTTGGTGCCTGGCAACCGCTGACCGCTTTGCTCGGCATGGCCAAGGCGCAGAACGCGCTGACGGTAGTCGATGGCGCGCAAGGTGTGGTGCACGGCCGGCATGATGTGCAGGCGCTGGGTTGCGACTTCTATGTGTTTTCCAGCCACAAACTCTACGGCCCCGATGGCCTCGGCGTGCTGTTCGGGCGCAACGCGGCGCTGGAGCAATTGCAGCCATGGCAGTTCGGCGGCGAGATGGTGCTCGACGCCAACTATCAGGATTCGCGCTTCCGCCCGGCGCCGTTGGGGTTCGAGGCAGGCACACCGCCGATCGCCAGTGTCATCGGCCTCGGAGCGACCCTCGACTACTTGGCCGGTTTGGATCAGGACGCCGTATCTGCCCATGAAGCGGCGCTGCACGACTACCTGTTGCGCGGCCTCGCCGCCCGCAATGGCATTCGCCTGCTGGGCAAGCCGCAACTGGCGCTGGCCAGTTTTGTCGTCGAAGGCGTGCACAACGCTGATCTGGCGCATCTGCTTACCGAACAAGGCATCGCCGTGCGTGCGGGGCATCACTGCGCCATGCCGCTGATGAAAAGCTTCGAACTGGCCGGCGCGATCCGCGTGTCGCTGGCGCTGTATAACGACTCGGAAGATCTGGAGCGCTTTTTCGAGGCGCTGGATCAGGCCCTGGAGATGTTGCGATGAGCCTGCCGGTGGAAGCGGCCGAAGCGCTGCAGACGTTTCAGACTGCGGCGGGCTGGGAACAGCGGGCGCGGCTGCTGATGCAGTTCGGCGATCGCTTGCCGGTGCTGGATGACGCGCAAAAGTGCGAGGCCAACCGGGTGCATGGCTGTGAGAGTCAGGTGTGGCTGGTCGGGGATTTGCGCGACGGGCACTGGCAGTTCAAGGCAAGCAGCGATGCGCGGATGATTCGCGGGTTGGTGGCGTTGCTGCTGTTGCGGGTCAACGGCTTGTCGGCGGCAGAGTTGCAGCAGCTGGATCTGCCGGAGTGGTTCAATCAGCTGGGACTGTCGCGGCAGTTGTCGCCTTCGCGCAGCAATGGCCTGAATGCGGTGCTCCAGCGGATGAATGAGTTGGCGCGCTAATCGCCTTCGCGAGCAGGCTCGCTCCCACAATGGAAATGCATTTCCCTGTGGGAGCGAGCCTGCTCGCGAAGAGGCCCTCATTAATACCCTCAGGCTTGAGGTTTGACCCGGTCCGCCGGGCGCCGAACACCAGCGACAATCTTGTCCACAGCCTTGGTCGCCGCGACCATGCCAAATGTCGCCGTGACCATCATCACCGCGCCAAACCCGCCAGCGCAGTCGAGCTTCACGCCGTCGCCGACAAAACTCTTCTGCAAACAAATGCTGCCGTCCGGTTTCGGGTAGCGCAGCTGTTCGGTGGAAAACACACACGGCACGCTGTAGTGACGGGTCACGGTGCGGGAAAAGCCGTAGTCCCGGCGCAAGGTCGAACGGACTTTCGAGGCCAGCGGATCGTTAAAGGTACGGTTCAAGTCGCAAACCTGAATCAGCGTCGGGTCAATCTGACCGCCCGCGCCGCCGGTGGTAATGATCTGGATCTTGCGACGTTTGCACCAAGCGATCAGCGCCGCTTTGGCATTGACCGCATCGATGCAGTCGATCACGCAGTCGATGTTCGGCGTGATGTATTCGGCCATGGTGTCGCGGGTAACGAAATCGGCCACGGCGTGCACCGTGCAATCGGGGTTGATCCCGCGCAGGCGCTCGGCCATCACCTCGACCTTGGGTTTGCCGACGGTGCTGTCCAACGCGTGCAACTGGCGGTTGGCATTGCTGACGCAGACGTCGTCGAGGTCAAACAGCGAAATCTCGCCCACCCCGCAACGGGCCATGGCTTCTGCCGCCCAGGAACCGACGCCACCGACGCCGACGATCGCCACATGGGCGGCGCGCAAGCGTTCCAGGCCTTCGATGCCATACAAACGGGCGATGCCTGCAAACCGCGGATCTTCTGTACTCATGACCATTACCCCAAAAACCGGCGCGCATTATAGGGCTACGCAGCGACAAGTTTTAAGCTGCAAGCGACAAGTGTAAGAACTTAAGTCAGAGACGGCTGCCCAATGTCAGGCATTTTCCCGTCAGTTGTACGGCTGGTTAACCGCCGGTGTAGGATGCGCGCCCCTCGGGCGTCTATCCGACCGATCCTTCGTTCCACAGCCTTTGGAACCCGAAACAGCTATGTCATCGCGTAAATTTGGACTCAACCTGGTGGTGGTGCTGGCCATCGCTGCCTTGTTCACCGGTTTCTGGGCGCTGGTCAATCGCCCGGTCACGGCGCCGAACTGGCCGCAGCAAATCTCCGGCTTCTCGTATTCGCCATTCCAGCAGGGGCAATTCCCACAGAAGGATCAGTATCCGTCTGACGACGAAATGCGCCGTGACCTGGAAATCATGAGCAAGCTGACCGACAACATTCGTATCTATTCGGTCGACGGTTCGTTGGGAGACATCCCGAAACTGGCGGAGGAATTCGGCCTGCGCGTCACCCTCGGCATCTGGATCAGCCCGGACCAGGAACGCAACGAACGGGAAATCACCAAAGCCATCGAACTGGCCAACACCTCCAGAAGCGTCGTGCGCGTGGTGGTCGGCAACGAGGCGCTGTTTCGTGAAGAAATCACCCCGGAAGCGCTGATCGTTCTGCTGGATCGGGTGCGCGCTGCGGTCAAAGTACCGGTGACCACCTCTGAGCAATGGCATATCTGGGAGAAATACCCGCAACTGGCCAAACACGTTGACCTGATCGCCGCCCACGTCCTGCCCTACTGGGAATTCATTCCGGTGGACAAGGCCGGCCAGTTCGTCTTCGACCGCGCCCGCGATCTGAAAAAACTCTTTCCGAAAAAACCGCTGCTGCTCTCCGAGGTCGGCTGGCCGAGCAATGGTCGCATGCGCGGTGGCGCCGATGCCTCGCCGGCAGATCAGGCGATTTACCTGCGCACACTGGTCAACAAGCTCAATCGCCAAGGCTTCAACTACTTCGTGATCGAAGCGTTCGACCAGCCGTGGAAGGCCAGCGATGAAGGTTCGGTCGGCGCCTACTGGGGCGTGTTCAACGCCGCGCGCCAGCAGAAATTCAATTTCGAAGGCCCGGTGGTGGCGATTCCGCAATGGCGCGTGCTGGCCATCGGCTCGGTGGTGCTGGCGCTGCTGTCGCTGACCCTGCTGATGATCGACGGCTCGGCGCTGCGCCAGCGCGGTCGCACGTTCCTGACGTTTATCGCGTTCCTCTGCGGTTCGGTGCTGGTGTACATCGGTTACGACTACAGCCAGCAATACAGCACGTGGTTCAGCCTCACGGTCGGATTTCTCCTGGCGCTCGGTGCGCTCGGGGTATTCATCGTCCTGCTTACAGAGGCCCATGAACTGGCCGAAGCGGTGTGGATTCACAAGCGCCGTCGGGAATTCCTGCCGGTGCTGGGCGATTCTGATTACCGGCCGAAAGTGTCGATCCATGTGCCCTGCTACAACGAGCCGCCAGAGATGGTCAAACAGACCCTCGACGCCCTCGCCGCACTTGATTATCCGGACTTCGAAGTCCTGATCATCGACAACAACACCAAGGACCCGGCCGTCTGGGAACCGGTGCGCGATTACTGCGCAACCCTCGGCCCGCGCTTCAAGTTCTTCCACGTATCGCCGCTGGCCGGTTTCAAGGGCGGCGCGCTGAATTACCTGATTCCGCACACCGCCAAGGACGCCGAAGTCATTGCCGTGATCGACTCCGATTACTGCGTGCACCCGAACTGGCTCAAGCACATGGTGCCGCACTTCGCCGACCCAAAAATCGCCGTAGTGCAGTCGCCGCAGGATTATCGCGACCAGAACGAAAGCACCTTCAAGAAGCTGTGCTACGCCGAATACAAGGGCTTCTTCCATATCGGCATGGTCACTCGCAACGACCGTGACGCGATCATTCAGCACGGCACCATGACCATGACCCGCCGTTCCGTGCTGGAAGAATTGGGCTGGGCTGACTGGTGCATATGTGAAGACGCCGAGCTCGGTCTGCGCGTGTTCGAGAAGGGCCTGTCGGCGGCGTATTACCACGACAGCTACGGCAAAGGCCTGATGCCGGATACCTTCATCGACTTCAAGAAACAGCGTTTCCGCTGGGCGTATGGCGCGATCCAGATCATCAAGCGCCACACCCGCAGCCTGCTGCGCGGCAAGGACACCGAACTGACCCGTGGCCAGCGTTATCACTTCCTCGCCGGCTGGCTGCCGTGGGTCGCCGATGGCATGAACATCTTCTTCACCGTTGGCGCGCTGTTGTGGTCGGCGGCGATGATCATCGTGCCGCAACGGGTCGATCCGCCGTTGCTGATTTTCGCGATCCCGCCACTGGCGCTTTTCGTGTTCAAGGTCGGCAAGATCATCTTCCTTTATCGCCGCGCCGTCGGTGTGAATCTGAAGGATGCGTTCTGCGCGGCGCTGGCCGGGCTGGCGTTGTCGCACACCATCGCCAAAGCGGTGCTGTACGGTTTCTTCACCAGCAGCATTCCGTTTTTCCGCACGCCGAAAAATGCCGACAACCACGGCTTCTGGGTGGCAATCAGCGAGGCTCGCGAGGAGCTGTTCATCATGCTGTTGCTGTGGGGGGCGGCGCTGGGGATTTTCCTGGTGCAGGGCATTCCGAGCAATGACATGCGCTTCTGGGTAACCATGCTGCTGGTGCAGTCGCTGCCGTATCTGGCGGCGCTGATCATGGCGTTCCTGTCGTCGCTGCCCAAACCTGTGGCCAAGGCTGAGCCGGCACCGGTCGTCTAAATCCGCAACGCAGCACTAAACGGCGGCCAATGGTCGCCGTTTTGCTTTAAGATAACCGCCATTTTGCGGGGCTTGGCGTGATAACCGGTCTGACTGACCACCCCTGTCCCTTGTGGGAGCGAGCCTGCTCGCGAAGGCGTTGTAACATTCAACCTTTAAGGTGCCTGGTAGACCGCTTTCGCGAGCAGGCTCGCTCCCACATTAGAAGCCCAAGCTCATACCCCATGATCCCGGAGTTTTCCATGACGGCCCACGCCGACCTATCGCCGACCCTTCAACTGGCCATCGACCTGATCCGCCGTCCTTCCGTGACCCCAATCGATGCCGACTGCCAGAAGCAGATGATGCAGCGCCTGGGCGATGCCGGTTTCACCCTGGAGCCGATGCGCATCGAAGATGTGGATAACTTCTGGGCCACTCATGGCAACAACGACGGCCCGGTGCTGTGCTTCGCCGGCCACACCGACGTGGTGCCGACCGGTCCGGTTACCGCATGGCAGATCGATCCGTTCAATGCCGTGATCGACGAACATGGCATGCTCTGCGGCCGTGGCGCGGCAGACATGAAAGGCAGCCTGGCATCGATGACAGTCGCCGCTGAACGCTTCGTCGCCGACTATCCGAATCACAAGGGCAAGGTCGCTTTCCTCATCACCAGCGATGAAGAAGGCCCGGCGCATCACGGCACCAAGGCAGTGGTCGAGCGTCTGGTCGCGCGCAAGGAGCGCCTGGACTGGTGCATCGTTGGCGAACCATCGAGCACCACCCTGGTCGGCGATGTGGTGAAAAACGGACGTCGCGGCTCCCTCGGCGCCAAGCTGACGGTCAAAGGCGTGCAGGGCCACGTGGCCTACCCGCATCTGGCGAAGAACCCGATCCACCTCGCCGCTCCGGCGCTGGCAGAGCTGGCCGCCGAGCACTGGGACCACGGCAACGATTTCTTCCCGCCGACCAGTTTCCAGATTTCCAACCTCAATTCCGGCACCGGCGCGACCAACGTGATCCCCGGTGATCTGGTGGCGGTGTTCAACTTCCGTTTTTCCACCGAATCGACCGTCGAAGGCCTGCAGAAGCGTGTGGCCGATATTCTCGACAAGCATGGTCTGGACTGGCACATCGACTGGGCACTGTCCGGCCTGCCATTCCTCACCGAACCGGGCGCGCTGCTTGATGCGGTGTCGTCGAGCATCAAGGACATCACCGGTCGCGAGACCAAGGCGTCGACCAGCGGCGGCACCTCCGATGGCCGCTTCATCGCGACCATGGGCACGCAAGTGGTTGAACTGGGCCCGGTCAACGCGACCATCCACCAGGTCAACGAGCGCGTGCTGGCAGCCGATCTCGATGTGCTGACGGAAATCTATTACCAGACCCTGATCAAGTTGCTCGCCTGATGCTCGCGTGCCCGATCTGCAGTGAGCCGCTCAATGCGGTCGACAACGGCGTGGTCTGCCCCGCCGGGCATCGGTTTGACCGTGCGCGTCAGGGTTATCTGAACCTGTTGCCGGTGCAGCACAAGAACAGCCGCGACCCGGGCGACAATCAAGCGATGGTCGAGGCGCGGCGTGATTTCCTCAACGCCGGGCATTACGCGCCAGTGGCCAGGCGTCTGGCTGAATTGGCGGCGAGTTATGCGCCGGAGCGCTGGGTCGACATCGGTTGTGGCGAGGGTTACTACACCGCGCAAATCGCCGAAGCTTTGCCGAGCGCTGATGGCTATGCACTGGACATTTCCCGCGAAGCGGTCAAACGCGCCTGCAAGCGCAATCCGGCAATTACCTGGTTGATTGCCAGCATGGCCCGCGTGCCATTGGCTTCAGGCAGTTGCCAGTTTCTCGCCAGCGTCTTCAGTCCGCTGGACTGGGAGGAAGCCAAGCGTCTGCTCAGCGTCGGCGGCGGCCTGATGAAGGTCGGCCCGACCCGCGGCCATCTGATGGAATTGCGCGAACGCCTGTACGACGAAGTGCGCGAGTACACCGACGACAAGCACCTGGCCCTAGTGCCGGAAGGCATGGCGCTGGCGCACAGTGAAACCCTGGAATTCAAGCTGAGCCTGGACAAGCCCGAGGACCGCGCCAACCTGTTGGCGATGACGCCTCACGGCTGGCGTGCCAGTGCCGAGCGTCGTGCTGCGGTGATCGAACAGGCCGAGCCGTTCGAGACCACCGTGTCGATGCGCTACGATTATTTCGTTCTTCAATAACTTTTGGTCTCGGGCACAGGCCCGGGGCCGGCTAAATCCGCGAATGGATTTTTCAGACCCGCAGTGAGGACATCCATGCGCCAACCGGACATCGAGATTTACCTGAAAGACGCCGACGTCGACCACAAGGCCATCGCCGCCTGGCTCGGCCAAGCGCTGGGCCCGTGCAGCGACTGGGTGCAGAAAGGCCAGACCTACAAGTGCAAGGCCGGCAACGTGCCAGTGACCTGGCTGCCGAAAGCCGTGGGCAAGTGGAACAGCCTGTTCCTGGAAAGCGACCAGACCCCCTGGGACGACGACATCGCCTGCGCCCGCGCAGCCTTTGCCGCACTGAACGTCGAGGTGCGCTGCGCACCGGGAACGTGGGTCGAAGAAGAAGGTGAAGAAACCGCTGATCGCTGGATTCGCATCAGCGAAGACGGTGAAGAAGAAATCACCTGGAAAACTGCCTGAAAGCAAAAGATCGCAGCCTTCGGCAGCTCCTACAGGGTCATGTGTACATCTGTAGGAGCTGCCGAAGGCTGCGATCTTTTGGTCTTCAAGATTACAGACCTACAACATCCTCAGCCTGCAACCCCTTCTCGCCGGTGATCACCGCGTACTCGACCTGTTGACCTTCGGTCAGCGAGCGGTGCCCTTCACCGCGTATCGCGCGGTAGTGCACAAACACGTCCACGCCGTCGTCGCGCTGGATAAAGCCGTAGCCTTTGGCGTCGTTGAACCACTTCACGTTGCCGGTTTCGCGTGTTGCCATCTGTTCATACTCCTTTTTTATTATTGAACGGGCTTTTCGCAGGAAAGCCTTCGAGGAACGTCAGCCTGCGTCCGACGTCCATGACAGGGCACCGGCAACAGAGCGCCGAGTATATGACAGGCGCAGAAACTCTCAACAGGAGATTACTTCGGCGCTTTTTTGCCGATTTTCGCCTAATACGGCAAACTGTCCGCCCCGAGCGCCTGCTCGGTTTTATTCACTCACGCAGAAGCCGTATGACCCGTTCCCCGTTCCGCCGTCTTGTGTTTGGCACCCTGCGCCGCCTGTTGTATCTCTGGGTTCGCTCCGAGACCATCAATCAGTCGTCGTTCACCCTCAACCTCGACCGCAGTCGTCCGGTGTTCTACGTCCTGCAAAACCCCTCGCTGACCGATCTGGCGGTGGTTGACACAGAGTGCACCAAGGCCGGTTTGCCACGCCCGGTGCTGGCGGTGTCGGTCGGTACGCTGATCGAACCTGCGGCGTTTTTTTATCTGACACCGGACCCGGACTGGCTCGGTCGCCAGGACAAACGCGGCGCGCCGCCGACTCTCACCCGCCTGGTCAGCGCGCTGACGCAGAACGCTGCCGAAGACGCGCAAATCATTCCGGTCAGCGTGTTCTGGGGCCAGTCGCCAGACAGCGAAAACAGTCCATGGAAACTGTTGTTCGCTGACAGCTGGGCGGTCACCGGTCGTCTGCGCCGACTGCTGAGCATCATCGTCCTCGGGCGTAAAACCCGCGTGCAGTTCTCCGCGCCGATTCACCTGCGCGAACTGATCGATCACAACAAGGGCCACGAGCGCACCGTGCGCATGGCCCAGCGCATCCTGCGCGTGCACTTCCGCAATCTCAAAGCTGCGGTGATCGGCCCGGACATTTCCCACCGGCGCAATCTGGTCAAAGGCCTGCTCAACCAGCCGCTGGTCAAACAGGCGATCCTCGACGAAGCCGAGCGCGAAAAAATCTCCCCGGAAAAGGCCAAGGCTCAGGCCCTGCGCTATGGCAACGAGATTGCTTCGGACTACACCTACACTGCGATCCGTTTTCTCGAAGTGGTGCTGAGCTGGTTCTGGAACAAGATCTACGACGGCATCAAGGTCAACCACATCGAGGGCGTGCAGAACGTCGCGCAGGGTCACGAAGTGATCTACGTGCCGTGCCACCGCAGCCACATCGACTACCTGCTGCTTTCCTATTTGCTGTTCCGCAACGGCCTGACCCCGCCGCACATTGCCGCCGGGATCAACCTGAACATGCCGGTGATCGGCAGCCTGCTGCGTCGCGGCGGTGCGTTTTTCATGCGCCGCACGTTCAAGGGCAATCCGTTGTACACCTCGGTGTTCAACGAATACCTGCACACGCTGTTCACCAAAGGTTTCCCGGTCGAGTATTTCGTCGAGGGCGGGCGCTCGCGCACCGGGCGCATGCTGCAACCGAAAACCGGCATGCTCGCGATCACCCTGCGCAGTTTCCTGCGTTCGTCGCGGATGCCGATCGTCTTCGTGCCGGTGTACATCGGTTACGAGCGCGTGCTCGAAGGCCGCACTTACCTCGGCGAACTGCGTGGGGCGAGCAAGAAAAAAGAATCGATCTTCGACATTTTCAAAGTGATCGGCGCGCTCAAGCAGCGCTTCGGTCAGGTCGCGGTGAACTTCGGCGAGCCGATCAAACTGGCGGAATTTCTCGACGCCGAGCAACCGGACTGGCGCCAGCAGGAGCTCGGCCCGCAGTTCAAACCGGCGTGGCTCAACGAAACCACCAACCGCCTCGGCGAGAAAGTCGCCCGGCACCTCAACGAAGCGGCGGCGATCAATCCGGTGAATCTGGTAGCGCTGGCCCTGCTGTCGACCACGCGCCTGGCGCTGGATGATCGCGCCATGGCGCGGGTGCTTGACTTGTATCTGGCGCTGCTGCGCAAGGTCCCGTATTCGCCACACACCACCTTGCCGGAAGGCGATGGCCGGGCGCTGATCGAGCATGTGAAAGACATGGATCTGCTCGCCGAGCAGAACGATGCGCTGGGCAAGATTCTGTATCTGGACGAGCAGAACGCAGTCCTGATGACTTACTACCGCAACAACGTCCTGCACATTTTCGCTCTGCCGTCGTTGCTGGCGAGTTTCTTCCAGAGCACCTCGCGCATGAGCCGCGAGCAGATCCTGCGCTACACCCGCGCGCTGTATCCGTACCTGCAATCGGAATTGTTCATCCGCTGGAGCCTGGACGAACTCGACGCGGTGATCGATCAGTGGCTGGAAGCGTTCGTCGAGCAGGGCCTGCTGCGTTTCGAGAAAGACCTGTACCTGCGTCCGGCACCGAGTTCGCGGCATTTCGTGCTGCTGACACTACTGTCGAAAAGCATCGCGCAGACCCTGCAGCGGTTCTACATGACCGTATCTTTGCTGCTCAACAGCGGCCAGAACAGCATCAGCGCCGAAGAGCTGGAAGATCTGTGCACAGTGATGGCCCAGCGTCTGTCGATCCTCCATGGCCTGAACGCCCCAGAGTTTTTCGACAAGAGTCTGTTCCGCCACTTCATCCAGACCCTGCTCGACCTCGACGTCCTGCGCCGCGACGAAGCCGGCAAGCTCAGCTACCACGAACTGCTCGGCGAGCTGGCCGAAGGCGCGGCCAAGCGCGTGTTGCCGGCGGAGATTCGCCTGTCGATCCGCCAGGTCGCGCTGCACCGCAGTGAAGATGCGGCGGATCAGATCACGCCACAGCCTGAGGCTTGAAGCCTTACCCCTGTGGGAGCGAGCCTGCTCGCGAAGACGGAATGTCAGTCGACATTTAGTTTGACTGACCCAGCGCTTTCGCGAGCAGGCTCGCTCCCACATTGAAAGGAGATTCATCCATGAAAAAAGTGTTGACCCTCGCCGCCGCCACCCTGCTCAGCGCCTGCCAATCAACCACCCCCGCCGGCAAGGCCAGCCTCGACGGCGAAGTCTTCTACCTGCAACGCATCGCCCTGCCCCCGAGCGCGACTCTGAGCGTGAGCCTGCAAGATGTGTCGCTGGCCGATGCACCGGCCATCGTCCTCGCTGAACAGAACGGCCCGATCAAAGGCCAGGTGCCGCTGCCGTTTCATTTGAGCTACGATCCGGCGCAGGTCAAATCCGGCCACCGTTACTCGGTCAGCGCACGTATTGAAGTCAACGGCGAGTTGATGTTCATCACCACCGAAAACCATGCCGTGCAGCTCGACGGCAACGACCCGCAGCCGCTGAAAATCCGCGTCGACGCCGTTCGTTAATCCATTTTTCGCCACAAGGAAGCCGCCATGCGCCGCCCTACCCTTCGCTTCGCCGCCGCCTGCGCCGGTCTGCTGATCTCCGCCAACGCCTTGGCCTTGTCGCTCAACGACCTGTCGCAACAAGACGCCACCGGCGGCCTCAAGGACGCCCTGACCCAAGGCGCACAGATCGCCGTGAAACAACTCGGCACCCCGGGCGGCTTCAGCAATAACCCCGAAGTGAAAATCGAACTGCCAGGCAAACTCGGCAAAGCCGCAAGCAAGATGAAAGCCTTCGGCATGGGCGCCCAGGTCGAAGAACTGGAAACCGCGATGAACAAAGCGGCCGAATCCGCCGTGACCCAGGCCCAGCCAATCCTCGTCGATGCAGTGAAGAAAATGAGCGTGGCCGACGCCAAAGGCATCCTCAGCGGCGGCAACGATTCGGCGACCCAATACCTGAACAAATCCAGCCGCGAACAGATCCGCGCGAAATTCCTGCCCATCGTCAAGCAAGCCACCGACAAGGTCGGCGTCGCGCAGAAGTACAACTCGTTCGCAGGCCAGGCCGCTGCGTTTGGCGTGGTGGACGCGAAGAGCGCGAACGTTGAAAGCTACGTCACTGAACAGGCGCTCAACGGTTTGTTCGAGATGATCGGCAAGCAGGAAGAAACAATTCGTCAGAACCCGGCCGCTGCGGCGACGAGTCTGGCGAAGAAGGTGTTTGGTACGTTGTAATTTCCGAACCACAAAAAAAGCCCGCTCAACTTCCTCGGTTCAGCGGTTTTTTTTGCGCATCCGCTTTGTGGATCGACCGGACCGAGGACACGATTCACCGCAGTTCAGCAAGGGAAATCCTCTGCCGATGCGCAGTCATAGCGGGAAGTCGGGCTGATTACCAGAGCAACGTCGGCTTGAGATACCGAGTCAGTATCCGCAAAAGAAACAGATCAAAAGCCCCTCACCCTAGCCCTCTCCCGGAGGGAGAGGGGACTGACCGAGGTGTTTAGGCGAAATACGCCGACTTGCGATACCGAGTCGAATGCAGATTTTGGAACGCCCAAAATCGGCTCCCTCTCCCTCGGGAGAGGGCTGGGGTGAGGGGCAGCAACAACACAAATCAAAAGCCGAACACCCACGCTTTTCACCACTCAATAGGCCGAGTGTCAGCTCGCCTGCTCTTGATCTTGATCCACCGGCGACGTCGGAAGGCTGAGTGGAGGGACTGATCCGGCGTGGGAGCGCAGCGACCGTCTGGCGCAGCCAGACACAGCGGAAGGAGGTGCAGCGAAGGAACGCGAGCCTGCGAGGGACGGACGCAGGAGCAAGCCTTTTCGGTTACCTTTTTGCTGGGCCGGCACTCCGGCGTTTGAAAAAGGTGACGGCGTAAGAGCGGAACCGTAATCAGCAACACCCACAGCAACGGATATACACCCAAAACCCCACGTCATGGTCGGCCCGAAGGCCGCCACGACACAAAAACCTCAAGCCTCCTTACGCACCCTGAACCAGGCCGCATACAACGCCGGCAAAAACAACAGCGTCAGCGCCGTGGCCACAATCAGCCCGCCCATGATCGCCACCGCCATCGGCCCGAAAAACACACTGCGCGACAGCGGAATCATCGCCAGCACCGCCGCCAGCGCCGTCAACACAATCGGCCGGAACCGCCGCACCGTAGCCTCGATAATCGCCTGCCAAGGCTTAAGCCCCGAAGCAATATCCTGCTCGATCTGATCGACCAGAATCACCGAATTGCGCATGATCATCCCGGACAATGCGATGGTCCCGAGCATCGCCACAAACCCGAACGGCTGCCGGAACACCATCAGAAACAACGTCACCCCGATCAAGCCCAACGGCGCCGTCAGAAACACCATCGCCGTGCGCGAGAAACTGCGCAACTGCACCATCAGCAAGGTCAACACCACGACAATGAACATCGGCACCCCGGCATTCACCGACTTCTGCCCGCGCTCGGAATCCTCCACCGTGCCGCCGACATCCAGCAGATAACCATCGGGCAACTCAGCGCGAATCGGGTCCAGCGTCGGCATGATCTGTTTGACCAGCGTCGCCGGTTGTTCCTTGCCATAAATGTCCGCGCGTACGGTCACGTTTGGCAGGCGGTTGCGGTGCCAGATGATGCCTTCCTCGAAGCCGTATTCCAGCGTGGCAATCTGCGACAACGCCACACTGCGACCGTTATCGGTCGGCACCGCCAGGCTCGGCAACAACGACAATTCAGTGCGCTCGTGCACGGTGCCGCGCAGCAGAATCTCGATCAATTCGTTGTCTTCGCGGTACTGGCTGACCGTCGAGCCGACCAGCGAACTCTGCAGGAATTTCGCCAGATTGGCGGTGCTCACACCGAGGGCGCGGGCGCGATCCTGGTCGATATTCAGGTAGACAACTTTGCTTGGCTCCTCCCAGTCCAGATGCACGTTGACCACATGCGGATTCTCGCGAACCTTTGCCGCCACCTTGCGCGCCAACGCACGGACTTCTTCGATGTGCTCGCCCGTGACGCGGAACTGCACCGGATAGCCAACCGGCGGGCCATTTTCCAAACGAGTGACCCGCGAACGCAGGGCCGGGAACTGTTCGTTGAGGGTTTCGATCAACCAGCTGCGCAGCGCTTCACGCTCTTCGATGGTTTTTGCCAACACCACGAACTGGGCAAAACTCGCCGCCGGCAGTTGCTGATCCAGCGGCAGATAAAAGCGTGGCGAACCGGTGCCGACATAGGCCACATAATTGTCGATGCCAGCGTGCTCCTTGAGCAGCGCTTCGAGGCGTTTGACTTCACTGGTGGTGTTGGCCAGCGAAACGCCTTCGGCCAGTTTCAGGTCGACCATCAACTCCAGCCGGTTCGAAGCCGGGAAGAACTGCTGCGGGACGAAACGGAACAGCATCACCGAGGCAATGAACAGGCCCACAGTCAGCACGATCACAGTCTTGCGATGGGCCACGCACCACTCCACCAGACGCCGGACGCGCTGATAAAACGGCGTAGCATACGGATCCGGTTGACCATCGCCAGTGCCGTGTTTTGCCACGTGAATTTTCGCCAGATCCGGCAGGAGTTTTTCCCCCAGATACGGCACGAACATCACCGCCGCGACCCATGAGGCGAGCAAGGCAATGGTCACTACCTGGAAAATCGAACGGGTGTATTCGCCGGTGCCGGACTGCGCAGTGGCAATCGGCAGGAAGCCGGCGGCGGTGATCAACGTGCCGGTGAGCATCGGGAACGCGGTGCTGGTCCAGGCATAACTCGCCGCGCGAATGCGGTCGAAGCCCTGCTCCATTTTGATCGCCATCATTTCCACGGCGATGATCGCGTCGTCCACCAGCAGACCCAGCGCCAGCACCAGCGCACCGAGGGAAATCTTGTGCAGACCGATGCCGAGGTAATACATGCAAGCGAAGGTCATCGCCAGCACCAGCGGAATGGTCAGCGCGACGACCATGCCGGTGCGCACACCGAGGGAAAAGAAGCTCACCAGCAAGACGATCGCCAACGCCTCGACCAACACCTGGACGAACTCGCCGACGCCGGTTTTTACCGCTGCCGGCTGATCGGACACCTTGCGCAACTGCATGCCGGCCGGGAGGTTTTTCTGGATCCGCGAGAACTCGCCCTCCAGTGCCTTGCCCAGCACCAGAATGTCGCCGCCGTCCTTCATCGCCACGGCCAGACCGATCGCGTCGTCGCCCATGAAACGCATGCGCGGCGCCGGTGGGTCGCTGAAACCGCGACGCACATCGGCGATATCGGAGATGCGGAACGTACGATCGGCGACGCGGATCGGAAAGTTCTTTATCTCATCGACTGTCTGAAAATTCCCCGAGACGCGTAGCTGCAAGCGCTCGCTGCCGGTTTCGAAGAACCCCGCCGTGGACACCGCGTTCTGTTCCTCCAGCGCCTGCTGCACCGCCGCCAGCGGCAAGCCAAGAGTGGCGAGTTTGACGTTGGACAGCTCGACCCAGATTTTCTCGTCCTGCAACCCAAGCAGTTCGACCTTGCCGACGTCCTTGACCCGCTGCAGCTGAATCTGGATGCGGTCGGCGTAATCCTTGAGCACGGCGTAGTCGAAACCGTCGCCGGTCAACGCATAGATATTGCCGAAGGTGGTGCCGAACTCATCGTTGAAGAACGGCCCCTGAATTCCCGGCGGCAAAGTCTGGCGAATGTCGCCGACCTTCTTGCGCAACTGGTACCAGAGATCAGGGATCTGCTTGGAGTGCATCGAGTCGCGGGCGATGAAGGTGACCTGGGATTCACCGGGGCGGGAGAACGACATGATGCGTTCGTACTCGCCGGTTTCCATCAGTTTCTTTTCGATCCGTTCGGTGACCTGGCGCGAGACCTCCTGCGCGGTCGCACCGGGCCAGCGGGTCTGAATGACCATCGCCTTGAAGGTGAACGGCGGGTCTTCACTCTGGCCGAGTTTGGTGTAGGACAACGCGCCGACAACGGCGAGCAAAAGCATCAGGAACAGTACGATCTGGCGATTACGCAACGCCCATTCGGAGAGGTTGAAGCGCATCGGGGCTTACTCCTTGTTCGCCAGATTGACCACACGATTGGAGCGATCCACTGGTCGCACCTGCTGGCCGTCGAGCAATACGTGAACGCCGGCAGCCACCACCCAGTCGCTCGCATTCAAGCCTTCGAGCACCGCCACGCTTTTCTCGCCGAACGGACCGACCCGTACCGGAGTTTTCTTCAACGTGTTGTTGCCGTTGACCACCCAGACGTAAGTCGCACCGTTTTCAGCGGTCAGCGCGGAAAGCGGTATCGACAACGAGACATTGTCGGCCGATTGCACAAACACCCGGGCGCTCTGCCCCAGTTCGGCCGGGACTTTGCCGCTGGTGAACGAGATACGCGCAGCAAAAGTGCGTGAGCGCGGGTCGGCGGACGGCGACAACTCGCGGATCTGCCCGGCGAAGCGTTGATTCTGCTGTGCCCACAATTCCACGGTAACCGGCTGACCGACCTTGAAGCGGCCGAAGCTTTGCTCCGGCAGGCTGATCAATACTTCGCGCTCACCATCGGTGGCGAGGGTGAACACGGTTTGCCCGGCAGCGACCACCTGACCGACTTCCACCGAACGCTTGGCCACCACACCATCCTGCGGCGCACGCAGCACCGCGTAACTGGCCTGGTTGGTCGAAACGTTGAATTCGGCTTTGATTTGTTTAAGGCGGGCTTCGCCGGAGCGGTATAGATTTTCGGCGTTGTCGTAGGCCGAGCGGCTGACCATCTGCCGATCCATCAGGGTTTTGTAGCGATCGCGCTCGGCGCGCACCAGGTTCAGATTGGCCTCGGCGGCGGCAACCTGCGCGCGGGTGGCTTCCAGTTGCAGGCGCACATCCTGCGGATCGAGTTCGGCCAAGGGCTGATCGGCCTTGACGCGCTGGCCTTCGTCGACCAGTCGTCGGCTGACTTTGCCGCCGATGCGGAACGCCAGATCAGGCTCATAGCGGGCTCGCACCTCGCCCGGATAACTCTCCATCGCCTGCGCCGAAGGCTCGGGCTGTACCACCATGGCCGGGCGTACGGTGACTTTGGTCACCTCTTCCTGACCGCACGCCGATAACAGGAACGCCAGACTGACTGGCACGGCAAAGGACAACGCATGGCGGAACATGGTGACGGACCTTTCGCGAATGAGGCTTGGAATATTTATACTGGCGGGTATGGTATTAATAGCAAACTCACCAGTCCAGTATTAAAAGCGAAGAATGTCGAACAATCTTTCAGCTCCAAACGGCCCGGGCCGCCCCAAGGATCTGGCCAAACGCCAAGCGATCCTGGATGCGGCGAAAACCCTGTTTCTCTGCCATGGCTACGCCAACACCAGCATGGACGCGGTGGCCAGCGAGGCCGGCGTGTCGAAGCTGACGGTCTACAGCCATTTCAACGACAAGGAGACGCTGTTCTCCGCTGCCGTCGTCGCGAAATGCGAGGAACAATTGCCACCGCTGTTCTTCGAATTGCCGGACGGCATCGCGGTGGAAAATGTATTGCTGAACATAGCCCGAGGCTTCCACCACCTGATCAACAGCGATGAATCGGTGAACCTGCACCGTCTGATCATGGCGCTGGGCAGCCAGGATCCGAAGCTGTCGCTGATCTTCTTCGAGGCCGGCCCCGAGCGCGTGGTCAACGGCATGGAAGGTCTGCTGACGAAAATCCATGCAACCGGCGCGCTGAGCATCGACCAACCACGCAACGCCGCCGAGCACTTCTTCTGCCTGATCAAAGGCGCGGGAAATTTTCGTTTGTTGTATGGCTGCGGCGAGCCGCTGACCGGAGAGGCAGCGGAACGGCATGTGCGGGAGGTGGTGGGGTTGTTTATGAGGGCGTACAAACCCTGACAGTTTTGCGGTGCTTGTGCAGACCGCTTCGCGAGCAGGCTCGCTCCCACACTGGAATGCATTTCAACTGTGGGAGCGAGCCTGCTCGCGAATGGGGCGACGCAGTCTCAGGGCTTCAGCGCTTTTTTCGGATAAATGTCATACCGGCTCGATTTGCCATCCAGCGCATGGCTCGGTTTCGGCCCTTCGATGCACGCCGCCTTGCGCGGGCGTTTGACTACCACCCGGTGCGTGGCCAGCGCCAGCGCGGCTTCAAGCAGGGCCGGGGCATCCGGATCATCACCGACCAGCGGGCGGAACAGGCGCATTTCCTTTTTCACCAGCGCGGTTTTCTCGCGATGCGGGAACATCGGGTCGAGGTAGATCACCTGCGGCGGTTCCCCTTCCCAACTGCGCATCACTTCGATGGAATTGCCCTTGAGCAATTTCATCCGCGCCACGATCGGCGCTACATCGAAATCTTCTGCGGCCCGGGCCAAGCCATCCTCAAGCAGTGCGCCGATCAGCGGCTGGCGCTCGATCAGGCTCATTTCACAACCGAGACTGGCCAACACAAACGCGTCCTTGCCCAGCCCCGCCGTGGCATCCAGCACCCGCGGGCGCACGCCTTGGGCGATGCCGACAGCCTTGGCAATCATCTGTCCGCTGCCGCCGCCATACAAACGACGATGCGCCGCGCCGCCTTCGACGAAGTCGACCCTCACCGGTCCAGGCGCATCCGGGCCGAGTTGCTGCAACTGCAAACCCTGCTCGCCGACCTGCAAGGCGAACTCACCGTCCGCCTCGCCGAGCGGCAGGCCGAGACGTTCGGCCCACTGTTCGGCTTGCGTTTGAAACGCTGGGGCGAGGGCCTGGACATGGATGCGGCAGGCCGCAGGTGACTCGATCATGAAAAAACGCTCAAAAAAGTTAAGGATCGACAAAAACCGCCGATAAACCATTCAACGCGCATTTTGCCAGAGCTGAGCGTCAACCGAAAAAAATGTCAGGCATTCTTCCCACATCGATTGGCTACGTTTCGCCCCATGGCGACTTCAGCCGTCATAACACTCAAGCACTGAGCGGCGTCAGTCACCTGTGGCAGGATTTCTTTGCCCAGGCCCTGGCCGAACAGACGAGTGAAGTGGTGCCTGCCTGTGGCACGTTTCCACCGGTTGACCTGAACAGCCCGGAAGAACCAACCGTTGGCAGCGAGTTGCACGCGCACATCGTCAGCCAGCGCGAGTGCGATGTGGTCGAAACCCAGGTTCGCCCGCCAGAGCCACTGTTCCTGCCGATCGCCGAGTTCGAAATGGAGCTGCTGGACAAGCCGTTCCCACCGTTCCCGCCGGAAGAGCTCAAAGCCCAGCAAGAGCAACAGGATTTCGACAGCAGTTGGGTACGCCCGATTGTGATCAACAATGGCCAGCCAGTGCCGGAGCCAGGCCCTGCTCCGCAGAAACGTCCGCTGTACCTGCCGATTGCCGAGTTCGACCTGGACTTGCTGCAGAAGCCTTACCCGCCGTTCCCGCCGGAAGAAATCGTCGAGCAACAGAAAGCCCTGGACTTCGATAATGGCTGGGCTCGCCCGATCGTTCTGCAGAACCTGCGCCTCGCCGCCTGATTCTCAGCGACACACGCTCCAGCGCCCGACATCGACATGAAAGTGATTGCGATGAGCGGCGTTGTAGTCCGGACTCAACACCACACTGAATGACTCACAGGCGCCGTCACGCAGTTGGCGCAGAAACTCTGCGTCCTGATTCTGCTTGGGCCAATCCTTGAGCACGCTGATCGTGCGTCCGTCAGCCAGGCGGAAACCGGCGATGTCCAGCGCGTCGGCACTCGCATGTCGGCTGAGAGCGCCGCTCTCACGGTTGTAAACATTGCGACAGGCAAAGCTGCCGAGGTGATCGACCCGCGCGATTTTCTGGCCGTAAACCGATTGCGCCGCCGGTTGCAGGGTGTGGTGTTCAAACATTGCGTAGGCCACCGCCAGCGGGCAACTGGCGATGAAACTGCTGCTCAGCGCCACTTCACCGCCCTGCACCCGCAGAGCACCGATCAGCGGACACTTGGCGCCGGGGCTGTCGGCCTGGGGGCTGACGCGCAGATCCGAGCTGCTCAGCGCCTGTGCGCAAAGCTCAGGATCGCTGCGCAGGCGCATGAGTTTGTAACCGGTGAGCCAGTTGGGCGCGGCTTTTATGTCCAATGGCGCCCACGGGTTCCACTGCGGCGGCACGTCCAGCCAGCCACGCCAGACACTCACCGCGCCACCAGCGATCGCGAGCAACACCCCCCAGAACAGCCAACGTCCCATGCTCAGTCCTTGAAGAATTGATTGGCTTTGGCGTACGGCATCGACTGTGACGTGAAGCCAAAGGTGCCGGATTGCTGGATTTCCTCAGCCGCGCGGAAGAACTCGCCGAACGCCGCCAGCGCCAGTGCCGAGCCGGTGCTGATGCGGCGTACGCCCAGTTCCTCGAGCTGTTGCACGGTCAATTTCAATCCACCGGACATCAATACGTTGACCGGCTTCGGCGCCACGGCTCGCACCACTGCCAGCACTTCTTCGGCGCTGCGCAAACCCGGCGCATAGAGCACGTCGGCACCCGCTTCGGCAAATGCCTGCAAACGGCGAATGGTGTCGTTGAGATCGGGATTACCGTGCAGGTAATTTTCCGCGCGAGCCGTGAGGATGAAGGGAAACGGCAGCGTGCGTACCGCCGCGACGGCGGCTTCAATCCGCGCCACGGCGTGTTCGAAGCAATAGATCGGCGCGTCCGGACGTCCCGTAGCGTCCTCGATCGACCCGCCCACCGCGCCCGCTTCGGCGGCACGGAGAAGACTCTGCGCGGACTCGAGCGGATCATCGGCAAAGCCGTTTTCCAGGTCCACCGCCACCGGCAGATCCGTCGCCGCGACAATCGCCCGGACATTGGCCAGGGTCTCGTCGAGACTCAACGCGCCATCAGCTTTGCCCTGAGAAAACGCGTAACCGGCACTGGTGGTGGCCAAGGCCTGATAGCCAAGACTGGCGAGCATCTTCGCCGAGCCGGCATCCCACGGATTGGGGATGACGAAGATCCCCTGGCGATCATGCAGGGCCTTGAAGGCTTGGGCTTTAAGGAGTTGCTGTTGACTGACTTGGACGTTCATCGACGGGCTCCCGGACAGAAAAAACCCGCCTCAGAGCAAGCCAAGCTGCTCGGCGGCGGGTTCTCTGTATAGCTCAGGCAGCGCGGGCAAGCCAGGCAAACGTTGCATCAGTTGTGCGTGAAAACGTTGCGCCAGTTTCGCTGCCAACAGGTTGTCGGCGGTATGCAGAAAGACGTAGGGCGTGCGGCCCTCTTCGATCCATTCAGCGACTTTCGCCACCCACGGCACAAGAAACGCATCGTTTGCCTCAAGCTCGGGATGGCCGATGAAACGCACCTGCGGAAACTGCGTGAACGCCGCCGGACGCGTCGGTACACGCGGTTTTTTTGACTGCGCGTGGATCACCGAGGACTCGGTCGACAAGCAGCTGAACAGCGCGCGCGGGTCGAGACAGATGCGCTCGACACCGCGATCCAGCAACAGACGATTGAGCAGACGTTCGCTCTCGCCCTTGGCGAAGAACTGTTCATTGCGCACCTCGACCGCAAGCGGGCAATCCAGCGCATCGATAAACGCCGCGAGCTCCGGCAGACGCTGCGGCGTGAAGCTTTTCGACAGTTGCAGCCACAGCGGCGAAACACGTTCGCCTAACGGCTTGAGTAATTGCAGGAAAGTTTCGGCAGCGGTCAATTGCTCGCGCAAGTCGCCGCTGTGGCTGATGTCGCCGGGGAATTTGGCAGTGAAGCGAAAGTGCGCCGGCATGATCTCGGCCCAGCGCTGCACCGTGGCTGGCGACGGGCTGGCGTAGAAGGTGGTGTTGCCTTCGACGGCGTTGAACACCTGGCAGTAGAGAGCGAGAAAGTCGGAGGTTTTTGCGTCTATCGGATACAGATACTCGCGCCAGGCATTTTCGCTCCAGGACGGGCAACCGAGGTAGTAAGGCAGATCCATCAGATATACAGATCAAGGCCCAGCACGTCTGCGTCCCAATCGACAAAACCGGCGGTGCTCAGGTAGCTGGCCAGGGCCATGGCTACGCTTTTCTTCATCGCGCGGTGGTAGATCATGTCTTGTTGACGGGCAGGCAGGTTGCTCAGGCGTTGCGCGGTGGCTTGGGCTGCACGGGCGGCCATCTGCTCTTCGCTCGGGAATTCCAGCTCGCCGTCGATGATGTCGACAGATTCATCCAGCGCCGCATTGCCTTTACGCGGCTTGCGCTTGATGGGGTAGGACTGAGTGGAAACGCCGTCTATACGCATAATGTCATGCTCGGTATCAATGATGGCAATTTAGCGGCACTTGACCGACTTAGCAAACCGCCGAGTGATAACTAGAACACATAAAGCGCAAAAGGTTTTAAGCGAGGGGGCAGAAACTGACGATTGGCGATATTTGTATGTGGCCAGCGAACCTGTGGGAGCGAGCCTGCTCGCGAAGGGGCCAGCACATTCAACACATGCATTGACTGACCAGAAGCCTTCGCGAGCAAGCTCGCTCCCACAGGAGAAAGTGTCGAATCAGCGGGCTTTCGGGGTGGCAACTTTATCGCGCAGGTAGACCGGCTGGGCGTCATCTGCCGGGATCGCCTCACCGCGCTCCCAGGCGAAACGCGCCAGCGTCAACAGGTCTTCGGCGTGGGGCAGCATGCCGGCGTCGGAGCCGCTCAGATTGACCGCGATGCGCTCGCCGTAATCCCAACCAGTACCGGCACCGAACCAATCGCCACTGGCATCAGTTGGCAACGCGGCGACTTCCGGCGGCAACACGGCTTCGGCGCCAACCAGACGCATCTCCCCCGCCGTCTCGCGGTAGCAGCCCCAATACACTTCATCCATCCGCGCATCGATCGCAGCCGCGACCTGGCTTACGCCATGTTCACGAAAGGCACGCTGCGCCAGCACGGCAAGGTTGGATACCGGCAATACCGGACGATCCAGAGCAAAGGCCAAACCCTGCACCACACCGATGGCAATGCGCACACCGGTGAACGCGCCCGGGCCACGGCCGAAGGCAATCGCGTCGACAGCTTGCAACGTGGTGCCCGCATCGGCGAGCAATTGCTGGATCATCGGCAGCAGCTTCTGCGCATGCAGACGCGGGATCACCTCGTAATGGCTCGTGACCTTGCCGTCATGCAGCAAGGCAACGGAGCAAGCTTCAGTCGCGGTGTCCAGGGCCAGCAAGGTGCTCATCGATGTTTCCAAAACAGGGGTGGGGAAAAGGTGCGTCAGTATAAACAACTACGGCCCGCAAGCGGGCCGTGGATGATGTAGCCGATCAGACTTTTCAGCTCAGCGCGGCCAGCACCTTGGTGGTGATTGCATCAACCGAACCCACGCCTTCAATGTGGCTGCACTTTGGCTTGCCGCCGTTGTTGGTGGAAAGGTTCTGGTAGAACTCTACCAGCGGTTTGGTCTGCGAGTGGTAGACCGAGAGGCGATGACGTACGGTTTCTTCGGTGTCGTCTTTGCGCTGCACCAGCTCTTCGCCGGTGATGTCGTCCTTGCCAGCCAGTTTCGGCGGGTTGTAGACGATGTGGTAAACGCGGCCGCTGGCTTCGTGAACACGGCGACCGGCGATGCGCTGAACGATTTCGTCGTCTTCTACAGCGATCTCGACCACGGCATCCAGCTCGACGCCGGCAGTGACCAGCGCTTCAGCCTGCGGAATGGTGCGCGGGAAGCCGTCGAACAGGAAACCGTTGGCGCAATCAGGTTGAGCGATGCGGTCCTTGACCAGCGCGATGATCAGGTCATCCGACACCAGGCCGCCGGCATCCATGATGCTCTTGGCTTGCACGCCCAGCGGAGTGCCAGCCTTGACCGCAGCACGCAGCATGTCGCCGGTGGAGATTTGCGGAATGCCGAATTTCTCGGTGATGAACTTTGCCTGAGTACCTTTACCGGCCCCGGGAGCTCCCAGCAGAATGACGCGCATCGATGTGCTCCTCAATTTTTTATATAAAAGCTTTACAAAACAAAGGATTCGCTCGTAACCGGCGGATCCTGAAAATACGGGTCGTGGCCGCACAAACGGCCAAAGGCTGATCAAGATACACAGCAGGCTGCGCCCACACAAGACGCCAAAAGTCGGAGAAACCGACGCCCGCCGTGACCTCGCGACGCGGTAACCCAAGTCGCAACCCCTACATTAACTGTCGCCTGGCGGCACTTTCCTACAGCAGGAGAAGCGGCATCCGACCCTCATCGCGAATGCCGCCTGACATGCTCAGCAACCTTAGCCGGTATTGCGCAATCCGGCGGCAATCCCCGCCACAGACACCAGCAGCGCCTGTTCCACCGGGCTGCCCTGCTCGACATCCTGCTGCCGCGAACGCGCCAACAGCTCGGCCTGCAATAGATGCAGCGGGTCCAGATAGGTATTACGCAAGCGGATGAATTCGAGGGTGTCCGGGCTGTGCGCCAGCAGCTGCGACTGCCCGGTCAGGCCCAGTACCACCGAGCACGCCTGCGACAATAGGTCGCGTAACTGCGCGCCCAATGGCAGCAGATCAGCCTCGACCAAACGTTCGTCGTAGGACTGCGCAATATCCGCATCGGCCTTGGCCAAGACCATTTCCAGCATGTCGATACGGGTGCGGAAGAACGGCCACTGTTCGCGCATCTGCCCGAGCAACTCGCCCTCGCCGCGCTCCAGCGCCTTGCTCAGCGCCGTCTCCCAGCCCAGCCAGGCCGGCAGCATCAATCGGGTTTGGGTCCAGCCGAAAATCCACGGAATTGCCCGCAGGCTTTCGATACCGCCGGCACGGCGTTTGGCCGGGCGACTGCCGAGCGGCAACCGTCCGAGCTCCTGCTCCGGGGTCGATTGACGGAAATACTCGACGAATTGCGGATTTTCCCGCACCACCTGGCGGTAAGCGCTGACACCGTCCGCCGCCAATTCGTCCATCAGATGGCGCCATTCCGGAGTCGGCGGCGGCGGTGGCAGCAAGGTTGCCTCGAGCACGGCGGCCAGATACAGATTGAGGTTTTGCTCGGCGATGTCCGGCAGGCCGAATTTGAAACGAATCATTTCGCCCTGCTCGGTGGTGCGGAAACGTCCCGCCACCGAACCCGGTGGTTGCGACAGAATCGCCGCGTGCGCCGGGCCGCCGCCACGGCCAACGGTGCCGCCACGACCGTGGAACAGCAGCAGTTCGACTTGCTGCTCACGGCAGATTTCCACCAGTCGTTCCTGCGCCCGATATTGCGCCCACGCCGCAGCGGTGGTGCCGGCGTCCTTGGCCGAGTCGGAATAGCCGATCATCACCTCCTGCGGGCCATGCAAACGCGCGCGATAGCCCGGCAACAGCAGCAGACGTTCCATCACCGGCCCGGCGTTGTCGAGGTCGGCGAGGGTCTCGAACAGCGGCACCACGCGCATCGGCCGCAATACGCCGGATTCCTTGAGCAGCAGTTGCACCGCGAGCACGTCGGAAGCGGCGCCGGCCATGGAGATCACGTAGGAGCCCAGCGACGCAGCGGGCGCGGCGGCGATTTCCTTGCAGGTGTTGAGCACTTCGGCGGTATCCGCCGATGGTTTGAAATGCGCGGGCAGCAACGGTCGACGGTTGCTCAGCTCCTCGGTGAGGAAGTTGATGCGCTGTTCTTCATCCCAATCTTCGTAGCGGCCGAGGCCGAGGTAATCGGTGATTTCGGTCATTGCCGAGCTGTGCCGCGTCGAATCCTGACGCACATCGAGGCGCACCAGGAACAGGCCGAACGTCACCGCCCGACGCAGGCAGTCGAGCAACGGCCCGTCGGCGATGACGCCCATGCCGCACTCGTGCAGCGAGTTGAAACACAACTGCAAAGGCTCAAGCAGATCGCGATTGTCGTGCAGCACATCGGTGGTGGCCGGGGTCGGCGCGGTCAATGCAGCGTGCGCCCAATTGCGTGTAGCGCGCAGGCGTTCGCGCAATTGCTTGAGCACCGCGCGATAGGGTTCGGCGCTGTCGCCGGCCTTGGTCTTCAGCGCGTCGCTGGCCTGCTGCATCGACAGTTCGGCAGCAAGGTGATCGACATCGCGCAGATACAAATCAGCGGCCATCCAGCGCGCCAGCAGCAAGACTTCGCGAGTGACGGCGGCGGTGACATTGGGGTTGCCGTCACGGTCGCCGCCCATCCATGAGGCGAAGCGGATCGGCGCGGCTTCCAGCGGCAAGCGCAGACCCGTGGCGGCGAACAGCGCCTGATCGGCCTTGCGCATATGGTTGGGGATCGCCTGCCACAACGAATGCTCGATCACCGCAAAGCCCCATTTGGCTTCATCGACCGGCGTCGGGCGGGTGCGGCGGATTTCTTCGGTGTGCCAGGCTTCGGCGATCAGCCGTTGCAGTTTGCTCTGGATCTGCTCGCGCTCGGCGCTGGTCAGGTCGCGATGGTCCTGCGCGGCCAGTTGCGCGGCGATCGCGTCGTACTTCTGGATCAACGTGCGTCGCGCCACTTCGGTCGGGTGCGCGGTCAGCACCAGTTCGATTTCCAGCCGCGCCAGCTGCCGGGCCAGAGATTCGGCGCTGTGCCCTTCACTGCGCAGGCGCGCGAGCAGTTCCGGCAACACCCGCGACTCGAACGGCGCCGGTTGCGACTCCTCGCGGCGATGGATCAGTTGATACTGCTCGGCAATGTTCGCCAGGTTGAGAAACTGATTGAACGCCCGCGCGACCGGGAGCAATTCGTCTTCGCTCAATTGATTGAGGCTGGCGCTCAGTTCAGCGTCCATCGAGCCGCGCCGGTCGGCCTTGGCGCCTTTGCGAATCTGCTCGATCTTGTCGAGGAACGCCTCGCCGTACTGGTCTCGAATGGTGTTGCCCAACAGCTCTCCGAGCAGGTGAACATCTTCGCGCAAGCGTGCATCAATATCGGTCATCAGCAGTTCTCCAGCGGTAATCGGGGACAGCGCAGAAACGAATGCTTTGCCAGAGAGTGCCGCTCTGCGCCGCTTCTTACAAGCAGGCGACGAATTGACTTTAAACCTTGCCGGCGAAAGCTAGTCTCAACAGTAAGCCGTACGACGGCCCGCCGCCGGCGCTGCCGGACACTCACCCAGGCCTGCCATCAGCAGGCGCTAAATGAGGTCATCATGAAAATTCGTGAACTCGCCCAGCATTGGGAAGAAAACGCCAAAGGTCGCCTGACCGACACCGGCTACACGATTCATCTGGACGTCGAGGCCGCCGCGCGCCTGGCGGCAATTGCCGAGATGTATCCCAAACGTCATCCCGAGGAACTGCTCGGCGAACTGATCGGCGCCGCGCTCGAGGAGTTCGAAGCGAGCCTGCCGTATGTGAAGGGTTCGACGGTGGTGGCGACCGATGAGGAAGGTGATCCGTTGTATGAGGATGTCGGCCCGACGCCGCGTTTTCTGGCGTTGTCGCGGCGGCATTTGCATGATTTGTCCTCGGCTGAGAACAAGCAGAAGCACTGATTCCTGACACCGAGAAAAATGTGGGAGCGGGCTTGCCCGCGATGGCGGCAGTTCAGTCAAAAATGTGCTGAGCATGATGGCCTCATCGCTGGCAAGCCAGCTGCCACAGGGTACTGATCACCCTCTGGTATCACCTTAAAACCCACCCGCGCGTACCGCTCCAAAGCCCCAAAGTTCCCATCCCAGAGCCTTGTCCAAACGGTCAATTTAATTTTTGGCGATAGGCCATCTTTTCTGAACTTTTCAAAAATGCCGCCGGTCGGAACAGGTAACCACGCCTGGAACGAGCGTTTCAATTCGCGTCTACAAGCGATGCTTTCGCCTCCTCTGCCAGGATGGATTCAGTTGTATTTTCAGGAGATGCCTAATGGAGTTGAAGACCATGAAAACCCAAACCTCGTTTTCCCACCTGCGCGGTCTGAAACTGGCCGCTCTGGCCATCGGCACCAGCTTCGTACTGGCCGGTTGCGCCGGTAATCCTCCGACCGAGCAGTACGCCGTCACTCAATCGGCCGTCAACAGCGCCGTCAGCGCTGGCGGTACCGAGTTCGCTGCGGTGGAAATGAAGCAGGCTCAGGACAAACTGAAACAAGCTGAAATCGCCATGCACGACAAGAAGTATGACGAGGCCCGTCGCCTGTCCGAACAGGCTGAATGGGACGCTCGCGTCGCTGAACGCAAGGCTCAGGCCGCCAAGGCCGAACAGGCTGTGAAGGATTCCCAGAAAGGTGTTCAGGAACTGCGTCAGGAAAGCCAGCGCACTGTGCAGTAAGCGCGCATCCCGACCGCAAAGCTGAAACTCTTACCGATAGAAAGGACGACAAATTATGCGTAAGCAACTGATGATTCCCGCTCTTCTGGCCGCAAGCGTTGCACTGGCTGCCTGCTCCACCCCGCCTAACCCGAACCTGGAACAGGCGCGCACCAACTACGCCGGCCTGCAGGCCAACCCACAGGCGAGCAAAGTCGCGGCACTGGAAACCAAAGACGCCAGCGATTACCTGGACAAGGCCGACAAGGCTTATCTGGACAAAGAAGACGCGGCCAAGGTTGACCAACTGGCTTACCTGACCAACCAGCGCGTGGAAGTGGCAAAGCAGACCATCGCTCTGCGCACCGCTGAAAACAACCTGAAAAACGCCGCAGCCCAACGTGCCCAGGCCCGTCTGGATGCCCGTGACCAGCAGATCAAACAACTGCAGGACAGCCTCAACGCCAAGCAGACCGATCGCGGCACGCTGGTGACTTTCGGTGACGTGCTGTTCGCCACCAACAAGGCTGATCTGAAATCCAGCGGCCTGGTGAACATCAACAAACTGGCGCAATTCCTTCAGGAAAACCCGGATCGCAAAGTGATCGTCGAGGGTTACACCGACAGCACCGGCACCGCTAGCTACAACCAGTCGCTGTCCGAGCGCCGCGCGACTTCCGTGCAGATGGCCCTGATCAAGATGGGCGTCGACCCTTCGCGCATCGTCGCTCAGGGTTATGGCAAGGAGTACCCGGTAGCGGATAACGGCAGCGTTTCGGGTCGTGCGATGAACCGTCGTGTGGAAGTGACCATTTCCAACGACAACCAGCCAGTAGCACCGCGTTCTTCGGTGAGCTCGAACTAAGCTTCACCCGGTAACGCAAAAGCCCCGCCTGAATTGATCAGGCGGGGCTTTTTTGTGGGAGCAGACATCGTAGCCCCTCACCCCAGCCCTCTCCCGAGGGAAAGGGAGCCGATTTGTGTCGCTTTCAAAACTTGTGTTCGGCGCAATGGATCAGGTCGACTTAGCTTAAACAAACACCTCGGTCAGTCCCCTCTCCCTCTGGGAGAGGGTTAAGGTGAGGGCTGAACCTGCAGAATCACTTCTCGAGTTTCTGCGGAGTCTCTTCGCCCATACACCGCACGGCTTTCTTCTGCGCATTAACCAGCACCCCGGTCAGGCCTTTCTGTTCGGTATCGAACAGCACCAGCACGCCATCGATGCACTGCGCCACTTGCGGCGCAGGCGTCAGCGAGACTTTGTAGTCCTCGCCCGGCACGGTCTTGAGCATGGTGAATTCGCTGAGCAGCAACGCATCCTCCGGCTTGGCGAAGTGCAGGTAGCCGTAGTACCACAGCGCCCCGACGGTGCCGAGGATGCTGCAGATACCCGTGATGATCAGCGGGATGGCGTTACGTTCGTCAGTCATTGCGGGCTCTCATCTTCAGAATTCGGGGGTTTCGGATAGTTGGGGATTTCGCCGAGGCGGCGCAGGCCGTCGAAGTGTTCGGGATCATCGAGGTAGCGCAGCATGACCTGACGCCACACCGGGTCGCCGAAGGTCTGCACATGACCACCACGGGTCAGCTGCAACACGCGCGGCGGCGGCGCTGCCTGATACAGGCGAATGCCGTTGACCATCGGCACCAGCGGATCGTCGATGCTATGGAAGATCAGCTTCGGCACGCCGGTCAGCTGCGCCATCGAGTTGATTGCGCTGTCGCCGTCCGGCACCAGCCAC
This sequence comes from Pseudomonas sp. H26/SER47-MNA-CIBAN-0231, assembly GCF_040310465.1. NCBI lineage: Bacteria > Pseudomonadati > Pseudomonadota > Gammaproteobacteria > Pseudomonadales > Pseudomonadaceae > Pseudomonas > Pseudomonas sp. H26/SER47-MNA-CIBAN-0231. Next base: position 127,574 of record NZ_JBEOPW010000015.1, read on the forward strand.
GACAGCGGCACTTGCAATGGCCAGGTCAGCCACGAAGTGCTGAGGGCGAATTGGCCGACACTGCGATAACTGGCCGGCACGCCATCCAGCACCAGGGCCTTGAGTTGTTTTTGCCGCTCCGGGTGCTGCGCCAGCCAATGCACCGACATCGCGCCGCCCAGACTCTGCCCGAGCAGCACCAGCGGTTTGCCTTTGACCTCGGGCGCGTTGTCGAGCCAGGCGAACGCGGCGTCAATGTCCTGATAGATCGCCGGCAGGCTCGGCTTGCCTTCGGACAAACCGTAGCCGCGATAGTCGACCAGCAGCACCTGATAGCCGTTCTTCGGCAACCACCAGCTGCCGCCCAGATGCATCGGCAAATTGCCGCCGTTGCCGTGCAGATGCAGGACCGTGCCTTTGACCTCGACGCCAGGTTTGGCCGGCAGCCACCAGGCGTTGAGTTTCAAGCCATCGGCGGTGATCAGGGTGACGGTGCGGTATTCGAGTTTGGCTTTGTCCGGGGTGAAGATCTGGCCCGGTTCCGGGTAGAACAGCAGCGAACTGCAACCGCTGAGGGTCAAGAGCAGGCAAAGGATGCCGAGGATTCTCATCCGGTGAAACCTCGCGAAATTTCAGGTTGAAATACGGTTAGATCGTTCCCACGCTCGGCGTGGGAATGCCGCCATGGACGCTCTGCGTCCACCGTGACGCGGAGCGTCATGGGATGCATCCCCACGCGGAGCGTGGGAACGATCAGCTATCAGAGGATATTGGAGTAATCCGCCTCAATCCGGTCCAGGCTCAAATGGTTGAGGAAGTTGGAGAAACACATCCACGCCGACAACGCATTCAGATCCCGGAACTGATCAGGCAGATATTTCGGCGGCACCACCAGGCCTTCGTCCACTAGTTGCCGCAAGGTACGCATGTCTTCCAGTGTGGTCTTGCCACAGAACAACAGCGGGATCTGCTCGAGCTTGCCCTTGCGCACGGCCAACTGAATGTAGTTGTAAACCATGATGAAGCCCTTGAGGTAGGACAAGTCTTTGGTGAATGGCAGACCGGTCGGCGTCGAGCCACGGAAAACCCGGCTGGCATTGCCGTAGCTTTCGGCCATCTCGAAACCTTGCTCGCGGAAAAATTCGTAGATCTGCAAGAAGTCCGCGCCCTCCTCGACCATATGAATCGCACGGGTGCGGTTGGTCAGTTTGCGTAGGCGACTCGGGTAAGAAGCGAAGGTGATGATTTCCATCAGGATCGCTAGACCTTCCTGGGTCACCGTCGACGAGGGCGGGCCTTTCGACAGGAACGTGCAGATCGGCTGGTTCAAGCCATTGAGCGTAGTGCCGACATGCACCAGACCTTCGTGGACTTCCAGTGCGCGCACGTCGCGGTCGTTGAACAGCGCGTCGGTGCGGATCTTGATGTAGTCAGCGCCTGCGGCGGCATCCGCGACGATGCCGTCGGACTCGAACACGCGAATCGTCTCTTCGGCCTCACCGAATACCTTGTTCAGTCGGGTTTGCAGCAGGTGCACCGCGTCTTTGGCGGTGAGGATCTTCGGCTCGTCCTTCAGATCGCCGCGCCCGTCGATGTTGTTCAGGTAGTCGGACATCATCAGGCCGAGGTCGGCGAGGGTCGGGTCACCGGCGTGGAAGGCATCGGACGCCGCGCCGTACAGCTCCTGCGAGATCAGGCCGAAGTCCTCGGTGCCGCGCGCTTCGAGCATGCGCACCACCATGCGGTATTCCTTGCACATGCGCCGCATGATCTGCCCGACCGGGTTGAACTGGCCGAGCTGGCGGGTGATGTCGCGCTCGATGTTCTGGAATTCCAGTTTGACCTGGCTCGAATCGAACGACAGCGGGCGGTTGAGGTAGTAGTCGCGATCCACCGCCGGCATTTCCTTGCCCTTGGCCTTGAGGAAGCCCTTGCGCACGTTGTCGTCCCACTTGACCGCATCGAGCACGCGGATCGGTGTCTGCGCCAGCACAATGCGATCGGACAACATGCGTATCGTCTGCTGGTAATCGTCCACCCGAAACTCCTGTAGAAAAACGTGACGTGCTGAAACTCAGACTTTTGATCATTCCCACGCTCTGCGTGGGAATGTCGCCCGGGACGCTCCGCGTCCCTTTTTGCTGCGTGACGCAGAGCGTCACAGGATGCATTCCCACGCGGAGCGAGGGAACGATCATCAACGGCTCGCTTCCACAGGGTGTAGCGTGAAACGCTAGACCGACGCCAGCACCAGGTGCATATACCGCGTCAGAATCCCGAGCATGTCCTCTTCGGCCAGAGGCTCGGCGTCGTTGAGCAGGCCCTGATATTCCATCCGGCCGATAATCGCCGTCAACACCTTGGCATCCTGCTGCGGTTCGCGCGAGCCCAGTACCTGGAACAACTGGCAGGTGCCCTGCAGCAGAATCTGCTGGTGGGAGCGCACCAGAATGGCCAGACGCGGATTGAGCAGCGCTTCCTGGCGAAACGCCTGTTCGGCCATCAGATGCTCGCGGCGGTTGATCAGTTGCCGGTGCACGTAATCGGCCATCAGCCGCGCGATGTCATCGGCCAGTTGTGAGCGCGACTCCGGGCTGCCGTCGGCGCTGACCACCATTTCGCGCAGCAGACCTTCGTTATTGATCCACAACTTGGCCATGTACGCCGCGCTGCGTTCAACGTATTGGGCGAAGGTATCGGTGAGCAGATCATCGATGTCCTTGAAGTAATACGTGGTCGCCGACAGCGGCACGCCGGCCTCCGCCGCGACCGCACGATGGCGCACGGCACGCACGCCGTCGCGCACGACAATGCGCATCGCGGCGTCGAGAATGTCCTGGCGACGCTGCTCACTGCCCTGTCGGCTGGCCTTGCGGCCCTGGTACTGAACACTTTCAGCGACCGCAGTGGCGATACCCGCTGCACCTTCTTGAGCTAATGCACCCATCACGACAGCACTTCCTCTACTAATGCCAAATTAACCAATTGATACATTTGTACCAGACAGGCAATAAAAAGCCGCCTGTTTTAGGCGGCTTTTTAACTGAAACGTTTACGCTTGCGGTCGCATGTGCGGGAACAGGATCACATCGCGGATCGACGGCGAGTTGGTGAGCAACATCACCAGACGATCGATGCCGATACCTTCGCCGGCGGTTGGCGGCATGCCGTACTCCAGCGCACGGACGAAGTCGGCGTCGTAGTGCATGGCTTCGTCGTCGCCGGCGTCCTTGTCGGCCACCTGCGCCATGAAGCGCTCGGCCTGGTCTTCCGCGTCGTTCAACTCGGAGTAGGCGTTGGCGATTTCACGACCACCGATGAACAGCTCGAAGCGGTCGGTGACGTTCGGGTTCTCGTCGTTGCGACGGGCCAGCGGCGACACTTCGAACGGGTACTGAGTGATGAAGTGCGGCTGCTCCAGCTTGTGCTCGACCAGCTCTTCGAAAATCATCACCTGCAATTTGCCCAGCCCTTCGAAGCCCAGCACCTTGGCGCCGGCCTTCTTGGCGATGGCGCGAGCCTTGTCGATGTCGTTCAGATCATCGGCTGTCAGCTCAGGGTTGTACTTGAGGATCGAGTCGAACACCGACAGACGCACGAACGGCTCGCCGAAGTGGAACACCTTGTCGCCGTACGGCACGTCGGTGCTGCCCAGCACCAGCTGCGCCAGCTCGCGGAACAGTTCTTCGGTGAGGTCCATGTTGTCTTCGTAATCGGCGTATGCCTGATAGAACTCCAACATGGTGAATTCAGGGTTGTGACGAGTCGAAACGCCTTCGTTACGGAAGTTGCGGTTGATCTCGAAGACCTTTTCAAAACCGCCAACCACCAGACGCTTCAGATACAGCTCTGGCGCGATACGCAGGAACATTTCCATGTCCAGCGCGTTGTGGTGGGTTTCGAACGGCTTGGCTGCGGCGCCGCCGGGAATGGTCTGCAGCATCGGCGTTTCGACTTCGAGGAAGTCGCGCTTCATCAGGAAGCTGCGGATGTGCGCGATCACTTGCGAACGCACGCGGAAGGTCTGGCGCACGTCTTCGTTGACGATCAGGTCGACGTAACGCTGGCGGTAGCGCTGTTCGGTGTCGGTCAGGCCGTGGTGCTTGTCCGGCAGCGGGCGCAGCGACTTGGTCAGCAGGCGCACGTTGGTCATTTCAACGTACAGGTCGCCTTTGCCGGAACGCGCCAGGGTGCCTTCGGCGGCAATGATGTCGCCCATGTCCCAGGTTTTCACCGCGGCCAGGGTTTCTTCGGACAGCGTCTTGCGGTTGACGTAGACCTGAATGCGCCCGGTCATGTCCTGGATCACCATGAACGAGCCACGGTTGAGCATGATGCGACCGGCAACCTTGACCGGGATTGCAGCCTCTGCCAGTTCTTCCTTGGTCTTGTCCGCGTACTGTTTCTGCAAGGCATCGCAGTAGTTGTCGCGGCGGAAGTCGTTCGGGAAGGCATTGCCCTTGGCGCGCTCGGCAGCAAGCTTTTCCTTGCGCAGGGCGATCAGGGAGTTTTCTTCCTGTTGCAGGGCTTGCGGGTCGAGTTGTAGGTCGCTCATGTCTTTAAGTATTCCATCAGGTTCGTTGCCCCCAGCCTTCGGCTGGGGATCGCGGGCGAGCCCGCTCCCACAGAGGGTGTTACAGGCCGGATTTCAGGCTGGCTTCCAGGTACTCATCGATGTCGCCATCGAGCACCTTGTCGCAATCGCTGCGTTCGATGTTGGTACGCAGATCCTTGATCCGCGAGGCATCGAGCACGTAAGAGCGAATCTGGTGACCCCAGCCGATGTCCGACTTGGTGTCTTCCAGCGCCTGCGAAGCGGCGTTGCGCTTCTGCATTTCCTGCTCGTACAACTTGGCCCGCAGCATTTTCATCGCGGTGTCCTTGTTGGCGTGCTGGGAACGCTCGTTCTGGCAGCTGACCACGGTGTTGGTCGGTACGTGGGTGATACGTACGGCCGAGTCGGTGGTGTTTACGTGCTGACCACCGGCACCAGAGGAACGATAGGTGTCGATCCGCAGGTCTGCCGGGTTGATTTCGATCTCCACCTTGTCATCGATCTCTGGCGAGACGAAAACGGCGGAGAACGAGGTATGGCGACGGTTGCCGGAGTCGAACGGGCTCTTGCGCACCAGACGGTGCACGCCGATCTCGGTACGCAGCCAGCCAAAGGCGTATTCGCCCTTGATGTGCACGGTCGCGCCCTTGATCCCGGCGACTTCACCGGCGGACAGTTCCATGATGGTCGCATCGAAACCGCGTTTGTCGGCCCAGCGCAGGTACATGCGCAGCAGGATGTTGGCCCAGTCCTGCGCTTCGGTACCGCCGGAACCGGCCTGGATGTCCAGGTAGGCGTTGTTCGGGTCCATTTCATGGCTGAACATGCGGCGGAATTCCAGCTTGGCCAGATTTTCCTCGAGACGGGCCAGCTCGGCGACGACATCGCCCACTGCGCCTTCGTCATTCTCTTCGACGGCCATGTCCAGCAGGTCGCGGCAATCGGCCAGACCGCCGTTCAGTTCGTCGAGGGTGTCGACGATCTGCGCCAGCGCGGCACGCTCGCGGCCCAGCTCCTGGGCGTATTCAGGTTTGTTCCAGACACTCGGATCTTCAAGCTCGCGATTGACCTCGGTCAGACGCTCATGCTTTTGATCGTAGTCAAAGATACCCCCGAATAGTTTCGGAGCGCTCGGACAGGTCCTTGATGGTGTTCAGGATCGGGTTGATTTCCATGACGGGCAGCACTCGTTGGCGAACTTTTGAAAGCCGGCGAGTATAACGTAAACAGCCTGTCGCGGCAGCCCGTCTGGCGGTGAATGGGCCGAGATTGCTGCCCTCACCCTAGCCCTCTCCCGGAGGGAGAGGGGACCGATCGGGGGATATTTGACACATACGCCGAATAGAATGGCTTCACCGAATCCGTGATCGCCAAGCCTGAAGATCCATAATCGCTGCGATCTCTCAGGTCGATGTCTGGCCCGAGACACCTCGGTCGGCCCCCTCTCCCTCCGGGAGAGGGCTGGGGTGAGGGCAACGGCCGTTACTCGATCCCGACCTGATTGCGCCCATTGTTCTTGGCCAGATACAACCCGCGATCCGCCGCCGAAATCAGCAGCCGGCAATCACTCCCCGCCTGGGGCACCATGGTCGCCAGACCAATGCTGATGGTCAGACTGGAGCCCTCGGCCGGTGTGTTGTGCGGAATTTTCAGCGCCGCCACGGTCTGGCGCAGTTTTTCGGCCAACAGCCGCGCGCCGCCCGGCGAAGTGTTCGGCAGGACCAGCACAAACTCCTCGCCGCCATAACGCGCCGGCAGGTCCGATGGCCGCGAGCTGGCGTCACGGATGGCTGCGGCGACCTTGCGCAACGCTTCGTCGCCTTCAACGTGACCGAAACTGTCGTTGTACGACTTGAAGTAATCGACGTCGATCATCAGCAACGACAGCTGCGTCTGATCGCGCAGCGAACGGCGCCACTCCAGTTCCAGGTACTCGTCGAAGTGCCGGCGGTTGGACAGCCCGGTCAGGCCATCGGAATTCATCAGCCGTTGCAGCACCAGATTGGTGTCGAGCAATTGCTGCTGGCTGACCCGCAACGCTCGGTACGCGGCGTCGCGCTGCAGCAATGTCATGTAGGAACGCGAGTGATAGCGAATGCGTGCGACCAGTTCAATGGTGTCCGGCAGCTTCACCAGATAATCGTTGGCGCCAGCGGAAAACGCCGCGCTCTTGATCAGCGGGTCTTCCTTGGTCGAGAGGACGATGATCGGGATGTCCTTGGTCGCCGGGTGATTGCGGTATTCGCGCACCAGGCTCAGACCATCAAGGCCGGGCATCACCAGGTCCTGGAGGATCACCGTCGGTTTGATCCGCACCGCCTGGGCGATGGCCTGCTGCGGGTCGGAGCAGAAGTGGAAGTCGATGTTTTCCTGATTCGACAGCCCACGGCGCACCGCTTCGCCGATCATCGCCTGATCATCCACCAACAACACCATGGCGGCGTTCTCGTCGGTTTTAATGTCGTCGATCTGTAAATCATTCATGAGCGGTCACCTGAGTACTGCGGGGGCCTGGATTGCCGATCAACCTGTTCATTTGGGGAAAATCTCCAGCAATCGTGGCGCTATCTTTTCCAGCGGGCGGATTTCCACCGCGGCATCGATCGCCGCGGCAGCCTTGGGCATGCCGTACACCGCACTGCTGTGCTGATCCTGCGCAATGGTCAAATAACCCTGCTGGCGCATGAGCTTAAGCCCTTGCGCGCCATCGCGCCCCATCCCGGTCAATAAAACCCCGACCGCATCACCGTTCCAGTAACTGGCAACGCTCTCGAAAAACACGTCGATCGAGGGGCGATAGATCTCGTTGACCGGTTCGGCGGTGTAGGCCAGCGTGCCGTTTTTCAACAGGCGAATATGGTGATTGGTCCCGGCCAGCAGCACCGCACCACTTTGCGGCGGCTCGCCTTCACGGGCCAGACGCACATCGAGGCCGCTGGCGCTGGCCAGCCATTCGGCCATGCCGGCGGCGAACACCTGATCGACATGCTGCACCAGCACGATCGCGGCGGAAAAATCCTTCGGCAGGCCTTTGAGCAACACTTCCAGCGCCGCCGGCCCACCGGCAGACGAACCGATCGCCACCAGCCGCTGACGTGACGGCGAACTGCGCGGCGAACTCGGCGCCGGGCGCGCACGTGGCGCCTTGTCGCCGATCAGCCAGCCGATGTTGAGGATCTTGCGCAACAACGGCGCCGCCGCTTCCTGGGCATTGCCGGCGCCGATCGCCGGCGTGTCGACCACGTCCAGCGCGCCGTGGCCCATGGCCTCGAACACGCGGTGCACGTTCTGCTGGCGGTCAACAGTGACGATGACGATCGCGCACGGCGTCTCGGCCATGATCCGCCGCGTGGCTTCGACGCCATCCATGATCGGCATGATCAGGTCCATCAGAATCAGGTCTGGCGTGCACTCGGCGCAGCGTTGCACCGCCTCGGCGCCGTTGCTGGCGACCCAGATCACCTGATGCGCTGGCTCGAACGCCAGCGCTCGGCGCAGGGCCTCCACCGCCAGGGGCATGTCGTTGACAATTGCGATCCTCATGCCCGCGCTCCCCCGATGAGCTCGACCACTGCATCGAGCAGGGCGTCGTCATGAAAACTGGCTTTGGCTAGATAATAGTCGGCGCCGGCATCCAGTCCACGGCGGCGGTCTTCTTCGCGATCCTTGTATGACACGACCATCACCGGCAGCGATTGCAGACGGTTGTCGCGGCGCAGCAGCGTGACCAGCTCGATGCCGTCCATGCGCGGCATGTCGATGTCGGTGATCAGCAGATCGAAGTTCTCCGAACGCAGCGCATTCCAGCCGTCCATGCCGTCCACCGCCACCGCGACGTCGTAGCCACGATTGAGCAGCAGTTTGCGTTGCAGCTCGCGCACGGTCAGCGAATCGTCGACCACCAAGATTCGTTTGCGCGCCGCTTCGGCAGCTTGATTGCCGTGGCGGGCAATGCGCTCCAGGCGCCCGGTGTTGAGCAGCTTGTCCACCGAACGCAGCATGTCTTCGACATCGACGATCAGCACCACCGAACCATCATCGAGCAAGGCCCCGGCGGAAATATCCTGAACCTTGCCCAGACGCTCGTCCAGCGGCAACACCACCAGCGTGCGCTCACCCACGAAGCGCTCGACAGCCACCCCGTAAATCGCCTCGCGCTCGCGGATCACCACGACTTTCAGGGTAGCGCCATCGTTCTGACTGGCCGGGCGATTGAGCAACTGGCTGGCCGCGACCAGGCCGACATGCTGGCCTTCGTGCCAGAAATGCTGACGCCCCTCGACCTGCACAATGTCTTCCGGCGCCAGATCGCACATGCGTTCGATGTGCGCCAACGGGAATGCGTAAGCCTCTTCGCCGACTTCCACCACGAGGCTGCGCACCACCGAAAGCGTCAGCGGCACTTCCAGATGGAAACGGCTGCCCTCGCCCGCCGTCTGCTCCAGCACCACGGCCCCACGCAATTGGCGAACCATGTGTTGAACAGCATCCAGGCCGACGCCACGCCCGGACACTTCGGTGACTTTGTCGCGCAGGCTGAAGCCCGGCAGAAACAGGAAGGTCAGCAGTTCCTCTTCGCTCAATTGCGCTGCGGTTTCGGCTGGGGATAACTGCCGTTCGACGATGCTGCGGCGGACTTTCTCCAGATCGACGCCACCGCCGTCATCACTCAATTCCAGCACCAGCAAACCGGCTTGGTGGGAAGCGCGCAGGCGGATCAGGCCCTCTTCCGGCTTGCCCTTGAGCAGGCGTTGTTCCGGGGATTCGATGCCGTGATCGACGGCGTTGCGCAGCAGATGAGTCAGCGGTGCTTCAAGCTTTTCCAGCACGTCGCGATCGACCTGGGTTTTCTCGCCTTCGATCTCCAGGCGCACCTGCTTGCCAAGGCTGCGCCCGAGGTCGCGAACCATGCGCGCCTGCCCGCTCAACACGTCGGCAAACGGGCGCATACGACAGGCCAGCGCGGTGTCGTAGAGCACTTGCGCGCGCTGACTGGCCTGCCAGGCGAACTCGTCGAGTTCGGCGTTTTTCTCGCTGAGCAATTGTTGCGACTCGGCGAGCAAACGTCGCGCATCTTCCAGCGACTCGAGCGCTTCCAGGCTCAGCGCATGCTCCTTCAGGTGCACATTGAGATTTTCCAGTGCGCGCAGGCCGTTGTTCTGCATGCGTTTGAGGCGCTGCATGGTCGCCAGATGCGGCTTGAGACGCTGGGTTTCCACCAGCGACTTGCTCGACAGATCGAGCAGGCTGTTCAGGCGCTCGGCGGTGACGCGCAAGACGCGCTCGCCGCCCTCGGTGGTGCGTTTGTTTTTACGCGGGGTCGGCTCGGCGGGCTCGTCCATGATCGGCGCTGTCGCTGTTGGCGCGGGCTCGATCTGCAACTCGGCCATTGGCGGCGTGGCAACCACAGCGGCTGGCGCCGAAGGATCGAGCAGACGCCCCATCAACGCGACGTAGGCTTCAATGTCAGCAGGTTGCGGCGCATTGGCCGGCGTGGCGATGCGCATCAGCAGGTCGGTGCCCTGCAACAACGCGTCGATGTGTTCGGGACGCAGCAACAAACGCCCTTCCTGCGCACTGACCAGGCAATCTTCCATGACGTGGGCGACGCTGACGCCGCTGTCGATGCCAACAATGCGCGCCGCACCTTTGAGCGAGTGCGCCGCACGCATGCACGACTCCAGCTGATCGGCTTGGGTCGGATTGCGCTCCAGCGCCAGCAGCCCGGCGCTGAGCACTTGGGTCTGGGCTTCGGCTTCGAGGCTAAACAGCTCGAGCAGGGAGGCGTCGCGCATTTGCTCGGGGGTCATGTCAGGCTCCGGGTCACGGCGGACAACAGCTGTTCTTCATCCAGCCAGCGCAGGCTGCGACCGCGATATTGCAGAACGCCACGGGTGTACCTGGCACTGTTCTGCGCACCGGACTGCGACGCGGCGTCGAGGATGCGCTCGTCGATGGCATGAATGCCGTCGACCTCGTCTACCGGCACCACCACCGGCCCGCCGTGCGCGGCGATGATCAGCATGCGCGGCATGATTCGCCCGCCGCTGACCGGCGCAACGCTGGCGCCGAGGTCGAGCAATTCCACCAGCGACAGGCACGCGACCAAGGCGCCACGGACATTGGCCACGCCGAGCAAGGCCCGCGAGCGCTGGTGCGGCAGCGAATGTATCGCCTGCAACGGCGCAACTTCGACAAGCGTGCGCGTGGCCAGTCCGAGCCATTCCTCGCCGAGGCGAAACATCAGCAGCGAGCGGGTCTTGACGTCGATTTCGACTTTGCTGACCACTGCTTCGCGCTGGTCCTGCTGCAACGAATAGCGGTCGAGCAGGCGTGTGGCGGCGGCGGAATACACCGAGCAGTTGCGGCAATGAATGTGCTCTTCCAGCAACGGGCAGGACTTGTCGCCATGAATGCCGATGCGGTTCCAGCAATCGTCGATGGCGCGGGCGTCTTCGTGGGTAACGTTCAAGGTGTCGGGCGCGCTCATCGTTTACGCTCACTGTCGGCGGTGCGCTCGCTGCGGGCGGCGCGCTCCTGCAATCGTCGGGCACCCGCCGTGTCGCCCTGAGCCTGCAGCAACGCGGCCAGGTGCATCAGCGCTTCGGGGTGTTGCGGCTCGAGGTACAAGGCCTTGCGATAGAAACCCTGGGCCTCGAGGCTCAGGCCGGCGACATCGCTGAGCAGGCCGAGCCAATAGAACACCTGCGCCACCGGTTCATGGCTGCGCAGATAGTGTTCGCACGCGGCACGGGCCTCGGCGCTTTTGCCTTCATTGGCCAATGCGGCGATTTGCGCCAGCAGCGTCGCGGCGTCGGGGTTGGCAGTTTTTTTCGTTACCGGCAAAGCCGTCACGGCAGCGAACGGCCGATTGCGCACTGGCGCTGGCGGCGCGCTGCGCAATGGTTGGCTGACCGGCACGGCGACCGGTTTGGGCGTCGGCAGTGGTTCGGGGTGCGGCTCGCTGTGACGGCTGAAGGCGAACGACTGCGGGATGCCGATCGAGCGCATGCCCAAACGCCCGAGCAGACTGCCCTCCGCCGGGCCGATAAACAGCACGCCGTCAGCATGGGTCAGGCGCTTGAGCACTTCGAACACCTGCTTTTGCGTCGGCTGGTCGAAGTAGATCAGCAGGTTGCGGCAGAACACGAAATCGAAGGCTGGCTCGCTCGCCAACAGTGTCGGATCGAGGACATTGCCGACTTGCCAGCGCACCTGCTCGCGAACGTATTCGTTGACCCGGTGGCCGTCCTGCTCAGGCATGAAATGCCGATCGCGAAATTGCAGATCCTGCCCGCGAAACGAGTTCTTGCCGTAAACAGCACGGCGCGCCTTGTCCACCGACAACGGGCTGATGTCCATGCCATCGACCTTGAACTGATGCGGCTTGAGCCCGGCATCGAGCAGGGCCATGGCGATCGAATAGGGTTCTTCGCCGGTCGAGCACGGCAGACTGAGGATGCGCAACGCGCGCATGTTGTTCAGCTCGGCGAGACGCTGACGGGCCAGTTTGCCCAAGGTGGCGAAGGATTCCGGATAACGGAAAAACCACGTTTCCGGAACGATCACCGCTTCGATCAGCGCCTGCTGTTCATCCCGCGAGCCTTGCAACAGCTGCCAGTATTCGTCGGCGTGGGCGGCCTGGGACAGCGTGGTGCGCTGGCGCACGGCGCGCTCGATGATCGCCGCGCCCACCGACGCGACATCGAGGCCGATGCGTTCCTTGAGGAAATCGAAAAAGCGCTGCTCATTGCTCATGGCTGCGCCTCAAGCTGCGCCGGATCACGCGGCGGATCGGGGAACAGCAAACTGCGCACGGCGTCATCGAGCAAGTCATTGACCCGCACCCATTGCAGCAATCCCTGCGCATCTTCGCGCACCGGGCCGAGGTACGGCGCCTCGCGGTTATCGAGGCCGTAGGGCTGGAAATCTTGCGGATGACAGCGCAGCGTGTCGGTGGCCTGCTCGAGAATCAGCCCGAGCCATTGCGCTGCTTGCGCTTGATCCGGCTGATAATTGACCAGCACCAGCCGCGTGCTGGTCCGCGCCTCGGCGGGTCGGCCGAAAGTCAGCGCGCTGAGATCGATCACCGGCACCACCGCCCCGCGATAGGCGAACACCCCGGCCACCCAATGCGGTGCCCGGGCAATCGGCTTCAACGGCAGGCGCGGCAGCACTTCGGCCACTTCGGTGGCGCGCAAGGCATAGCGCTCGCTGCCGATGCGAAACAGCAGAAACAGCGCCTGCTTCGCCACTGGCGCGGCGTCACGCTTGGCGATGATTTCGCTCATCAGACTTTGAATCGCGAAACGCCGCTGCGCAGGCCGACGGCCACCTGGCTCAGTTCGTCGATGGCGAAACTGGCCTGACGCAGCGATTCGACGGTCTGGCTGCTGGCATCGCCCAACTGCACCAACGCATGGTTGATCTGCTCGGCGCCAGTGGCCTGGGCCTGCATCCCTTCGTTGACCATCAGCACGCGCGGCGCCAGCGCCTGCACCTGATGGATGATCTGCGACAGCTGCTCGCCGACCTGCTGCACTTCCGACATGCCGCGGCGTACTTCCTCGGAAAACTTGTCCATGCCCATCACCCCGGCCGACACCGCCGACTGGATCTCGCGGACCATCTGTTCAATGTCGTACGTGGCCACGGCGGTCTGATCGGCCAGACGCCGGACTTCGGTGGCGACTACGGCAAAACCGCGACCGTACTCGCCGGCCTTCTCGGCTTCGATCGCCGCGTTGAGCGACAACAGGTTGGTCTGGTCAGCTACTTTGACGATGGTCACCACCACCTGATTGATGTTGCCGGCCTTCTCGTTGAGGATCGCCAGTTTGGCGTTGACCAGATCCGCCGCGCCCATGACCGAGTGCATGGTGTCTTCCATGCGCGCCAGGCCTTGCTGGCCGGAGCCGGCGAGCACCGAGGCCTGATCGGCAGCGGTGGACACTTCGGTCATGGTGCGCACCAGATCCCGCGAAGTCGCGGCGATCTCACGGGAGGTTGCGCCGATTTCGGTGGTGGTCGCTGCGGTTTCGGTGGCGGTGGCCTGTTGCTGCTTGGAAGTGGCGGCGATCTCGGTCACCGAGGTGGTCACCTGCACCGAGGAGCGCTGGGCCTGGGACACCAGCGACGTCAGCTCGGTCATCATGTCGTTGAAGCCGGTTTCGACCGCGCCGAATTCGTCCTTGCGATCGAGGTTCAGGCGCGAGCTCAGATCACCGGTGCGCATGATGTCGAGGATGGTCACGATGCGGTTCATCGGCGCCATGATCGCGCGCATCAACAGCAGACCGCAGAGGCCGGCGACCAGTACCGCGACCAGCAGGGAAATGACCATGCTGACTTTGGCCGTTGCGACCGCATCGTCGATGTTGGCCATGGCGTTATCAGCGACGACTTTGTTTTCGCCAATGATGTCGTTGAGTTTCATCCGCCCGGTGTACCACGCCGGGGTCAGTTTCTCGTTGAACAGCTTGATGGCATCGGCTTCCAGATTGCGCTTGTGCAGGTCCAGCACGGCATCCTGAATCTGGATGTAGGTATCGTGGTACTTCTCGAACAGGGCGAATTCGGAGCGGTCTTCATCGGTGGCCATGGTCTTGCGATAGTTGGCCATCTGCTCTTGCAGACGCGCCTCGAACGCCTTGTAGTCCGCTTCGTCTTCGCTGGAAACGCCCTGGCCTTCCTTGAGGCCGAGCAGTTTTTGGGTCTGCAAATAACTGTCGACCCACGCGCCGCGAATCATCGAGCTGTAATAGACGCCGGGGATGGCATCGTCGCGCACGCTGTTTTCACTGGCCTCGATCTTCAACAACCGCGAGTAGGACAGCACCACCATCAACAGCATGATGGCGATAATCACCGCAAAGCTCGCCAAAATGCGTTGGCGCAACGTCCAGTTCTTCACAGTGAATCCTCGTGCCTGATCGAAATGCGGGGAGTATAGCCGAGGGCGGTGTTTCATTTATAAGACGCTTTCGCTGGCAGCACTGTCCCTGGGGGAGCGAGCCTGCTCGCGAAGGCAACATCGCGGTCCCGGCAAATCCCCAACTGCGCAAGAAGTTGCGCAGTAGCCCGTAATATTTCAGGGCCTAAATCCGCTGTAGCCCAAGCGGCGCAAGCCCTGCAGCCAAGTGCGCAAGAAGTTGCGCAGTACTGCGCAACTTCTTGCGCACTTTCTCCCGACTTTTCCGCTGAAAATCGCCCCGAATGATGACCAACCAGCGTGGCGCCCCCGCCATCCGGGCACCGCGCAAAACCTGGCACGCTCCTTGATAACCCTCAGCCACCCACCGGGCGATTTCGCCTCCGGGCACCCTAACTTTATCCGCAAGGAGAGCACCCCATGGCAACACCAGCGTACATGTCGGTTACCGGCGAAAAACAAGGCCTGATCACTGCCGGCGCTTTCACCGCCGACTCCGTTGGCAACACCTACCAGGAAGGCCACGAAGACCAGGTCATGGTTCAGGCTTTCACCCACGACGTGATCATCCCGCGTGACCCGCAATCCGGTCAGCCAACCGGTCAACGCGTACACAAGCCAGTTGTGATCACCAAGGTCTACGACAAGGCTTCGCCACTGCTGCAAGCAGCTCTGACTTCCGGCGAGCGCATGAGCGAAATCGTTATCCAGTGGTACCGCACTTCGGCTCAAGGCACCCAAGAGCACTA
>NZ_JBEOPW010000016.1:0-134263 GCF_040310465.1 Pseudomonas sp. H26/SER47-MNA-CIBAN-0231
ATGTGAGAGTAGGTCATCGTCAAGATTAAATTCCGAAACCCCAATTGCGAAAGCAGTTGGGGTTTTGTTTTGCCTGCAAGAAAGTTTTCAGCCTGCCACCGGGGAAATTCATCCTGAAGTGGATGGCGAGTTTTGGTATGGTGCAGCTCGTTTTTTAACGGACTGATGTCATGCCCACGGATCGGCACTCATTTATGTCAAAGAGTTGCTGTAGAAATGCCTGAACCAATCCCGATCAAGGATCATGAAAAAGAGACGCGGCTGGTCAACAAACGATTGATCGCCTGCGCTCTGTTTGTCTTCGCCATCAGCTGCGCTCTGGTGGTGCGCCTGTACATCCTCCAGGTCGTGGAATTCGACTACCACTCGACCATCTCCGAAAACAATCGCGTCCATGTCCTCCCGATACCGCCAACCCGTGGATTGATCTACGACCGCAACGGTGTGTTGCTCGCCGACAATCGCCCCAGCTACAACCTGACCATCACCCGTGAGCGTGCCACCGACGTCAATCAAGAATTGGACGAAGTCATCAACTTGCTGCACTTGCCTGCTGAAGACCGCACGGTATTCGACAAGGCGATGAAGCAATCCCGGCATCCGTTCACACCGGTCACCCTGTTTTATGAGCTGACGGAGGAGCAGATCGCTATCTTGGCGGTTAATGAATTTCGTCTGCCGGGTATTGATGTCGAGCCGCAGTTTGTCCGGCACTATCCCCTTGGGGCCCATTTCGCCCATTCGATTGGTTATGTCGGTCGGATCAATGAAAAAGAATCGAAGACGCTCGATTCCGTTGAATACCGAGGCACTCAATCCATTGGTAAAACCGGTATCGAGCGCTTCTATGAAGCGCAGTTGCACGGCCATGTCGGTTACGAAGAAGTGGAAACCAATGCTCAAGGCCGTGTGCTGCGCGTACTCAAGCACACCGATCCGGTTCCAGGTAAAAACATCGTCCTTAGCCTCGATGTAAAGCTGCAGGAAGCTGCCGAAGCTGCTTTGGGCGACCGTCGTGGCTCAGTGGTAGCCCTTGATCCGTCCACCGGAGAAGTGCTGGCGATGGTCAGCAATCCGAGTTTCGATCCGAATCTGTTCGTCACCGGGATCAGTTCGAAGGAATATTCAGCGCTGCGGGATTCCATCGATCGGCCATTGTTCAACCGCGTATTGCGCGGCCTGTACGCCCCAGGCTCGACGATCAAGCCGGAAGTCGCCATCGCTGGTCTGGACGCCGGCGTCGTGACCCCGCAGACCCGCGTATACGATCCCGGCTACTACCAATTACCCGACTTCGATCACAAGTATCGCAACTGGAACCACAGTGGTGACGGTTGGGTGGACATGGACGCGGCGATCATGCGTTCCAACGACACCTACTTCTACGACCTGGCGCACAAGCTTGGCATCGATCGTCTGCACGACTACATGGCGATGTTCGGCCTTGGTGAAAAAGTCTCGCTGGACATGTTTGAAGAGTCCCCCGGTCTGATGCCGTCGCAAGCGTGGAAACGCGCTACTCGGCGGCAGGCCTGGTATCCCGGTGAAACCGTTATTCTGGGCATCGGCCAAGGATACATGCAGGTCACACCGCTGCAATTGGCCCAAGCCACTGCACTGATTGCCAACAAGGGGATATGGAATCGACCGCATCTGGCCAAGTCGGTCGACGGTGTAGCGCCGGTTGACGAGCACCCGATGCCGAACATTCTGCTCAAGGATCCGCGGGATTGGGAACAGGTCAATCACGGTATGCAGATGGTCATGCACGATGCTCGAGGCATCGCACGAGCGGCGGCTGCGGGGGCGCAATATCGCATTGCCGGCAAGAGTGGTACGGCGCAAGTGGTGGCGATCAAGCAGGGTGAGCGCTACAACCGTGAGAAAACCCTCGAGCGCCACCGTGACAACGCCCTGTTTGTAGGATTTGCACCGGCCGAACATCCAAAGATCGCCATCTCGGTAATGATCGAGAACGGCGAGGCGGGTGGTCGTGTTGCCGGTCCAGTAGTGCGGCAGATCATGGACGCCTGGTTACTCGATCAGGATGGCCACCTCAAGCCGCAATATGCGGCACCGAGCAGAGCGCCGGGCGATCCTCACGTCTGAAGCGTAACGGTTTCACAGCACAGGTACCGGGCAACTCATATCACCTTCCTCACATTTCAAATATTGCTTGAAGGCTTCTACCCGAGCCTTGGTGACGGCTGTGAGACAGCCACTGTAAACCAATGGATAAACACTCCCGCCCGCCACCCCAGAAGCCGAAAACTTGCACTCCGCATCCCGAAAGCTGACCCACGCCCGCTGCGCGTTGACCAGCAGCTTCTTTCCGTCCGGGTTGTCCTTCAGGCGTCCGTTGATCTGCTGATAGAGCGTATTCAACTCCTTGTCTGCCGCTTTGAACGCTTGCCCCGCGCATTGATTCATCGTCGCCTGATCGCTGGCGTTGGCGCAATCAACGGCGGCATGGGCGAAAGGGGCAAACAAAAAAGGCACAGAGGCCAGAAGCAAACGTACTGACATAAGGTTCTCGCTATCTCGAGTGGAAAGAGTGTATCGATTGTTATGTACGTAGCCGGGAGGCCTCAAGCAAGCGATCCGCAGTGGCGGTGATTTCCTCGCCTTCATGCAACTGCTCCAGCCAGTGCTCGGGGATCGCCCGAGCGCTGTAGTAAGCACCTGCCAACTGACCCACGATAGCAGCCGTTGTATCCGCATCATCACCGAGATTGGCTGCTTTCAACACCGCTTCGGCGAATGTCTGCGTATGGTGAAAGCACCACAAAGCGGCTTCCAGCGATTGGACGCTATAGCCACTGCCTTTTATTTCAGTTTCCGCTTTGTGAAGGTACTCACCCTGAGCAATCGCAACCACCTTGGGCTGGGAAAGCTTGAGCAGTGGCGCCCGGCGAAGCTGTGTTTTCTCCGCACCCTCAAGCGCTCGTGCAATCAGATCAGCCAGCAATTGGCAGCACTCGATTGCCTCCGGCGCCGCATGGGTTGTGCGCGAACTGTCGGCGGCGTGGATCTGGATCTGTCCAGCGTCCGGAAAATAAAACAGCACGACTGGTGCCAACCGCATCAGCGACCCGTTGCCAGCTGTCAACGGGTCAGTCGAGCCGGCAAAAGGCTCTCCGCTTCGCTGATACTGTTGCAGCGCCTGGCTCACGGTCATGCCGATGTCGAAACATTCACCGGTGGAGCTCAGATATCCCCATTTCCACCAATTGAGATAGCGGCCCATCTGATCAGCCGCATCGAAGCCGTTTTTGCTCAGCAGGCTCTCGGCCAGGCACAGTGCCATCGACGTGTCATCGGTCCATTGCCCAGGCTTGAGCTGAAACGGACCACCGCCGATCATGTCGGTCAGCGGCTGGAATGATCCTCGCGGTTGGAACTCAACCGTTGTGCCGACCGCATCGCCGCAAGCCAGGCCGAGGATGGCGCCGCGATACCGATCGGCGAGAGAAAGCTGCATGATTCGTCCTTGTTTCTGCGGATTCGCTGGCAAGATAACAGGTCAGACGGGGCTGATTACAGAGCGGAAACTACGGCAGGATGTGTCCGCTTGAAACGATGCCTGCAGCGCCTGGATACAACTTCGCATTGGACATGTGGTCATACAAGCCTAGTGTTCAGAACAGGAGGTGACGTATGAAACCAGTACCTAACAGTTTCGAACGCAAGATCACGCTCAAGGCGTCGCGTTCCCATGTCTGGCGTGCATTGGTCGATGCAGAGGCGTTTGGCCAGTGGTTTGGCGTGGCGCTCGAGGGCCGGCGTTTCATTGCTGGCGAGTGGACGCAGGGTCAGGTCACTTACCCCGGTTATGAACACGTATTGTGGAATGTGCTGATCGAGCGGGTCGAGCCGCAGCAGCTGTTTTCTTTCCGCTGGCACCCGTATGCGGTCAACCCGAAGATCGACTACTCACAAGAGCCGACCACATTGGTCAAGTTCGAATTGCAGGATTTTGAAGACGGCACTCTACTCAAGGTCTCGGAATCCGGCTTCGCGCACATCCCTGATATCCGTCAGAAAGAGGCGTATTACATGGACAGTCGCGGCTGGGAGGAGCAGTTGAGCAGGCTTGAACAGTTTCTCGCCGAAAGCGCCAGGGCTCGTGAAAGCGGCGGTGCCTGACGGGTCTAAGGGTTTTCGGAAGTGTTTGTATGGCGAATGTCTTACACGTGTTGGTAGCTTTTACGACTATTGCTGATTGGATCCACTGGGTAATCTACACACATCAACTGAGACACAGGGAGTGTTTCAGGATCATGGACGATCGACCATCGCAAGGATCGCTGCCGACAGGGAGTCGATAATGGTCTTGGGAAAAACCCGCTTCGGCGGGTTTTTTTTCGCCTGAATGCAGGAGCCGCCGAAGGCTGCGATCTTTTGATCCTGCTTTTGAAAGCCAGGTCAAAAAGATCACAGCCTGGGCGAATGTCATCCCGTCACGAAGCAATCAACTGCCGCAACACATAATGCAGGATCCCCCCGGATTTGAAGTACTCAACTTCATTCAAGGTATCAATCCGGCACAAGACTTCAATCTTCTCCTGACGCCCATCCTCGCGAGTGATAACCAGCGGCAGGTTCATCCGCGGCCTTAGCTCGACGCCGGTCAATCCCAGAATCTCGAACGTCTCTTTGCCGGTCAGATTGAGGCTCTTACGGTTCTGATCAAGCTTGAACTGCAACGGCAGCACACCCATCCCGACCAGATTCGAGCGGTGAATGCGTTCGAAGCTCTCCGCAATCACGGCTTTGACGCCCAGCAGATTGGTGCCTTTCGCCGCCCAGTCACGGCTCGACCCGGTGCCGTACTCCTGACCGGCAATCACCACCAACGGCGTCCCCGAAGCCTGATATTTCATCGCTGCGTCATAGATCGCCATTTTTTCCCCGGTGGGGATGTAAACCGTGTTGCCACCTTCCTCGCCGCCAAGCATTTCGTTGCGAATACGGATGTTGGCAAACGTGCCGCGCATCATCACTTCATGATTGCCGCGACGGGAACCGTAGGAGTTGAAGTCGCGCGGTTCGACGCCTTTTTCCTGCAGATAACGCCCGGCCGGGCTGTCGATCTTGATGTTGCCGGCGGGGGAGATGTGGTCGGTGGTCACTGAATCGCCGAGCAAGGCCAAGACCCGCGCGCCTTTGACGTCTTTGACTTCCGGCAGAGGGCCGGAAATGTCGTCGAAGAAAGGTGGATGCTGAATGTAGGTCGAATCGTCCTGCCACACGTAAGTGGCCGCTTGCGGCACCTCGATGGCCTGCCATTGCTCATCACCGGCAAACACTTCGGCGTATTCCTTGTGGAACATCGCCGTATTGACCTGATTCACCGCTTCGGCGATTTCCCGGCTGCTCGGCCAGATATCGCGCAGGTACACCGGATTGCCCTGCTGATCCTCGCCCAGCGGTTCGCTGCTGATATCGGTGCGCACGCTGCCAGCCAGTGCGTAAGCGACGACCAGCGGAGGCGAGGCCAGCCAGTTGGTTTTCACCAGTGGGTGTACGCGACCTTCGAAGTTGCGGTTGCCGGACAAGACCGACGCGACGGTCAGATCGGCTTTCTGAATGGCTTTCTCGATCGGCTCCGGCAGTGGCCCGGAGTTGCCGATGCAGGTGGTGCAACCGTAGCCGACCAACGAAAACCCGAGCTGATCAAGGTACTGAGTCAATCCGGCAGCCTTGTAGTAGTCGGTGACCACTTTCGAGCCGGGGGCCAGTGAGCTTTTGACCCACGGCTTGCGTGTCAGACCTTTTTCGACGGCTTTTTTCGCCAGCAGTCCAGCAGCCATCATCACGCTCGGGTTGGAAGTGTTGGTGCAGGAAGTGATCGCGGCGATGACCACGGCACCGTTTTTCAGGCGATAGGTCTTGCCCTCGTATTCGTAGTCCGCCTCACCGACCAGATCGGCGTTGCCCACCGCCACGCCGCCACCGCCCTCGCTTTCCAGGCGTCCTTCTTCTTTGCTGGTGGGTTTGAATTGCAGGTCGATGAAATCACTGAAAGCCTGCGCGACGTTCGGCAGCGAGACCCGATCCTGCGGGCGTTTCGGCCCGGCCAGACTGGCTTCGACGCTGCCCATATCCAGCGCCAGGCTGTCGGTGAACACCGGCTCCTGACCCGGCAGACGCCACAGGCCTTGAGCTTTGGTGTAGGCCTCGACCAATTTCACTACTTCCGGCGGCCGACCCGACAGGCGCAGGTATTCCAGCGTGACATTGTCGACCGGGAAGAAGCCGCATGTCGCACCGTATTCCGGGGCCATGTTGGCGATGGTCGCGCGGTCGGCCAGTGGCAGGTCGGCGAGACCGTCGCCGTAGAACTCGACGAATTTGCCGACCACGCCTTTTTTGCGCAGCATCTGCGTCACGGTCAACACCAGATCGGTGGCGGTGATGCCTTCCTTGAGTTTGCCGGTGAGCTTGAAGCCGATCACTTCCGGAATCAGCATCGATACCGGTTGCCCAAGCATCGCCGCTTCCGCTTCGATCCCGCCCACGCCCCAGCCGAGTACGCCGAGGCCGTTGATCATGGTGGTGTGTGAGTCGGTGCCGACCAGCGTGTCGGGGAACGCGTAAGTGCGGCCATCCTCCTCTTTGGTCCAGACGGTGCGGCCGAGGTACTCAAGGTTGACCTGGTGGCAGATGCCGGTACCCGGCGGGACCACGCTGAAGTTATCGAACGCACTCTGGCCCCAGCGCAGGAAGGCATAGCGCTCGCCGTTGCGTTGCATTTCGATGTCGACGTTCTGTTCAAACGCACTGGCGCTGGCAAACTTGTCGACCATCACCGAGTGGTCGATCACCAGATCCACCGGCGACAACGGATTGATCCGCTGCGGATCGCCGCCGGCCTTGGCCATCGCCGCACGCATGGCGGCGAGGTCGACCACGGCGGGCACACCGGTAAAATCCTGCATCAGTACGCGGGCAGGGCGGTACTGGATTTCCCGATCAGAGCGGCGCTCCTTGAGCCAGGCGGCGATGGCTTTGAGGTCAGCGCCGGTGACGGTTTTTTCGTCTTCCCAGCGCAGAAGATTTTCCAGCAGGACCTTCAATGACATCGGCAGCTTGTCGAGATCGCCCAAGCTTTTGGCGGCTTCCGGCAGGCTGAAATAGTGGTAGGTCGTGGCGTCGATTTGTAGGGTTTTCAGTGACTTCAGACTATCGAGGGACGGCATTACGATCACTCCTTTGAGTCCGCACGGCTACGGACTGAGGGGACGGGCAGAGCATTAAACCTAGCCCTGTTTTGAGTAGCTGGCTAATAACTGGACTCTATCGGCGCAACCATGGTTCCGACTTCAGCTATCATGCGCCGGTTTTCGTGACAGGCATTGCGGCAACGCAAGGCTTGAGCATCGCGCAGCGGTCGAATGATCGACCGCTGCCCAGGAGTAAGAATGAACACCCTATTCATGCATTGCCGGCCCGGCTTCGAAGGCGAAGTCTGTTCGGAGATTTCCGATCTCGCCGCCCGTCTCAATGTCGCCGGTTACGCCAAAGCCAAAACCGCCACGGCGTGCGCCGAGTTTGTCTGTACCGAAGCGGACGGCGCCGAACGCCTGATGCGCGGTCAGCGTTTCGCCGAATTGATCTTCCCTCGCCAGTGGGCGCGCGGCTTTTTCATCGATTTACCGGAAAACGACCGGATCAGTGTGATTCTCGCGCACATGGCCGATTTTCCGGTGTTTGGCAGTCTGTGGCTGGAAGTGGTCGATACCAATGACGGCAAGGAACTGTCGAATTTCTGCAAAAAGTTTGAAGGACCGCTGCGCAAGGCGCTGACCGCCGCTGGCAAACTGGTGGAAGACGCCAGCAAGCCGCGTTTGTTGCTGACCTTCAAAAGTGGTCGCGAAGTGTTTCTCGGCATGGCCGATGCCGGCAATTCGGCGATGTGGCCGATGGGCATTCCGCGCCTGAAGTTTCCCCGCGAGGCGCCGAGCCGTTCGACCTTGAAGCTGGAGGAGGCGTGGCACCACTTCATTCCACGTGATCAGTGGGAAGATCGCCTGCACAGCGACATGACCGGCGTTGACCTTGGCGCCGCGCCGGGCGGCTGGACCTGGCAACTGGTCAACCGGGGCATGCTGGTGACGGCTATCGACAACGGCCCGATGGCTGAAAGCCTGATGGAAACCGGGCTGGTCCAGCATCTGATGGCGGATGGTTTCACCTTCAAGCCCAAACAGCCGGTGGACTGGATGGTTTGCGACATTGTCGAGAAACCGGCGCGTAACGCGGCGATGCTGGAAGAATGGATTGGCGAGGGACATTGCCGCGAGGCCGTGGTCAACCTGAAGCTGCCGATGAAACAGCGTTATGCCGAGGTGAAACGTCTGCTCGAGCGCATTGCCGATGGATTCAAGGCACGTGGGATCAAGGTTGATATCGGCTGCAAGCAGTTGTATCACGACCGCGAGGAAGTCACCTGCCACTTGCGCCGCCACGACAGCAAAAAGCCCAAGTCCCGCTAACCGGCAGACGTTGGACGATATTCCCGGCGATGCGCGACAATGCCGGCCAGTTTCTGGAGTAAACCATGAGCGAAATGATCAACACCCCGGTCGACGGCACCCTCGACGCCACCGGCCTCAATTGCCCGGAACCGGTGATGATGTTGCACCAGCACATCCGCGATCTGGTGCCCGGCGGCCTGCTCAAGGTGATCGCCACCGATCCCTCGACCAAGCGCGATATCCCCAAGTTCTGCGTGTTTCTTGACCATGAGCTGGTCAGCCAGCACGAAGAGGCCGGCACCTATCTGTACTGGATTCGCAAGAAGTCCTGACTCAGGGCAAAAAAAGACCTGCAAATGCAGGTCTTTTTTTATGGGTGATCAACCCGCCGAACGACTGATTCGAATTCGCTTGCGCGCACTGCGTGTCAGACGAATCGACAGCATCAACGCTGCGCAGCTCAAACCGACGATCAAACCCTGCCACAAACCGCTCGGACCGCGTGGCTCGCCGAGCCAATCGGTCAGGCCCAGCGCATAACCGACCGGTAAACCAATCCCCCAGTAGGCGAAGAGAGTCAGGATCATCGTTACCCGAGTATCCTGATAACCACGCAGTGCGCCTGCCGCAGTCACCTGGATCGCATCGGAAAACTGGAACAGCGCCGAATAGACAATCAGCATCGCCGCAATGTGAATCACCGTTGGATCAGCGGTATAGATCGCCGCAATCGGCTCGCGCAGCGCCAGCATCAGGCTCGCCGACAGGCAGGCGTAGGCCAGCGCCGTGCCCATGCCGACTCCAGCGGCAAAACGCGCCTCACGCGGTTCCTCGCGGCCTAGCGCCTGGCCGACACGCACGGTAACCGCCATGCCCAGCGAGTACGGGATCATGAACACCAGCGAGCTGACGTTCAGCGCGATCTGATGCCCGGCCACCACCGTCGCGCCGAGGCTGCCGATCAGCAGGGCGATCACGGCGAAGATGCTCGACTCGGCAAACACCGCGATGCCGATCGGCAAACCAATCGACAGCAGACGTTTGATCACCGCCCACTGCGGCCAGTCGAAGCGGCTGAACAGTTCGCTTGAGCGATAGGCTGGTGCCCAGCGTTCGTACCCGGCCAGGCCCAGCGCCATCACCCACATCACGATCGCCGTGGCCCAGCCGCAACCGACGCCGCCCATGGCCGGTACGCCGAAGTGGCCATAAATGAAGATGTAGTTCAGCGGGATGTTCAATGCCAGACCACAGAGGCCCAACACCATGGCCGGGCGGGTGCGGCCGATGCCATCACTGGTGCAACGCAATACGTGATAGAAGGCCACCGCCGGCAAGCCGCTGGCGATGCCGTGCAGATATTGCATGCACGGGCCGATCAACTCGGGATCGACTTTCATCAGATGCAGGACCGGCTCGGCAGCGATCAGCATCGAGGTGGCGATCAATCCGACTACCAATGCCAGCCACAACGCCTGACGCACGATCGGGCCGATCTCGCTGTGCTTGCCGGCGCCGAAACGCTGCGCGACCTTTGGCGTGGTGGCCAGCAGGGTGCCGGTCATCAACAGAAATACCGGAACCCAGATCGAGTTGCCCAATGCCACTGCCGCCAGGTCCTTGGGCCCGACGCGCCCGGCCATCACCGCATCGACGAAGCCCATGGCCGTGGTCGCCAGTTGCGCGATGATGATCGGCAGGGCGAGGGCGAGCAGGTTTTTCAACTCCAGGCGAATCCGCGCAGGGCGGCTCAGCGAGACGGCGACAGGTTGGTCAGTTACAGGGTTCACAGGCAAAGCGTCCAGAAAGTATTGATGCGCAGAGCGGCGCATTCTACGCCGCTGACGCCTCGGTCAGGAAATATCCTCTGTTGCGTATTTGTAAGCGCAAACCCTGCTGGCTGATCGACGCGTCAGCACCTAAACTGCCGATCCGCCCAAGGAGCCCGCCATGCTGATTGTTGCCGACGAAAATATCCCGCTGCTCGATGCCTTTTTTGCCGGTTTCGGTGACATCCGCCGAGTGCCGGGCCGCTCCATTGACCGCGCGACGGTCGAGCACGCCGATGTGTTGCTGGTGCGTTCGGTGACCAACGTCAATCGCGCGCTGCTTGCTGGCAGCAAGGTGCGCTTTGTCGGCACCTGCACCATCGGCACCGATCATCTGGATCTCGATTACTTCAACGAGGCCGGGATCTGCTGGTCGAGCGCGCCGGGTTGCAATGCCCGTGGCGTGGTCGATTACGTACTGGGCAGTCTGATGACGCTGGCCGAAATCGAAGGCGCGGATCTGACTCAGCGTACTTACGGTGTCGTCGGCGCCGGTGAAGTGGGTGGGCGCTTGATCAAGGTCCTGAAAGGCTTGGGCTGGAATGTGAAGGTTTGCGACCCGCCGCGTCAGGCTGCCGAGGGCGGCGAATATGTCAGCCTCGAGCAGATCATCGAACAGTGCGACGTGATCAGTCTGCATACGCCATTGACCCGCAATGGCGACGACGCGACGTGGCACCTGTTCGATCAGCAGCGTTTGCAGCAACTCAAGCCGGGTGCATGGTTGATCAACGCGGCGCGCGGCCCTGTGGTGGATAACGTTGCGCTGCGTGAGGTGCTGCTGGAGCGCGAGGACCTGCAAGCGGTGCTCGACGTCTGGGAGAAGGAGCCGGAAGTCGACCCTGCGCTGGCCGAGCTCTGCGTATTGGCCACGCCTCATATTGCCGGTTACAGCCTCGACGGCAAGCAACGCGGGACCGCGCAGATCTATCAGGCCTACTGCGCTTTAAGCGGCCAACCTGCAGCTATCCAGCTCAGCGATCTGCTGCCAGCAACCTGGTTGTCGGAAGTTTCCCTGCACGGTGACAGCGATCCGGCGTGGGCACTGGCGATGTTGTGCCGGGGCGTGTACGACCCGCGCCGCGATGATGCGGATTTCCGCCGCAGTCTGGTGGGGAATGTCGCCGAGCAGCGAGCGGCGTTTGACGTGTTGCGCAAGCAGTATCCGGTGCGCCGCGAGATTGAAGGGCTGAAGGTGCGAATTGAAGGAGATGCGCCGGGGTTGCGGCAGATTGTTGAGGCGCTGGGGGCGGTGGCTGTCTGAATCAGCGCTGGCCTTTTCGCGAGCAGGCTCGCTCCCACAGGGGATCTACAGTGCAGCAAAGTTAAAGGTGGGAGCGAGCCTGCTCGCGAAAGCCAGACCACCAATCCCGAATTGCAGATATAAAAAACCCGGCCAATCAGGGCCGGGTCGGGAAGACGGTGGCTACATCACTCTTGTTCGGCAGGCTTGACCAATCGCTTCTCCAGTTCGCGGCAAGCGTCCTGGATCATGTCTTCAGTGATCGGTACTTCGCGGCCCTGCTCATCGATAATCGAGCAACCCAGAGACTGGTCGGGTTTGGTGCGGATCACTTCAATCTTGTCTTCGCTGCTGTGTTGCAAGGACATGGCCTGTCTCCTCATCAGGTTGTGTGCCTAAGTTAAAACCGCCACGTGACCAGGCTGTGACAACTCCCTGCGGTCTGTCGGCGGGCGGCATCTCTACTCAAACAGAAATGACCGCTCGTCTCAACCGCAACCTTAGACCAATCGTTTCTAGCATCCGGACATCCCGGGCATATTTAACCTGACTCATTGTGATTTACAGAGTTCCACCCCATCTGAGTCTGTAGGCTGGCCCGATCCTTCTGCGCAGACGTGAACTCCATGATCTCCATGCTTTCTTCCCGACACCGGCGCGCCCTGCGCCTGACCAGTCATTTTCTCCTGCCGTACCGCTGGCATGCCGTCGGCGCTCTACTCGCGCTGATCGTCACCGCCGGCATTACCCTGTCGATGGGGCAGGGCATCAAGTTGTTGGTAGACCAGGGTTTCATGACCCGTTCGCCGCATCTGCTCAATCAGTCCATCGGCATTTTCATGTTGCTGGTGCTCGGGCTGGCGCTGGGCACCTTTGCCCGTTTCTATCTGGTGTCGTGGATAGGCGAGCGCGTGGTCGCCGACATTCGCCGTCAGGTGTTCAATCACCTGGTGTATCTGCATCCGGGCTTTTATGAGGACAACCGCAGCTCGGAAATCCAGTCGCGCCTGACCGCTGACACCACGCTGCTGCAATCGGTGATCGGCTCGTCGCTCTCGCTGTTCCTGCGCAATCTGCTGATGGTGATCGGCGGTGTGATGCTGCTGTTCATCACCAATCCGAAGTTGACCAGCATTGTCGTGATTGCACTGCCGCTGGTAATCGCGCCGATCCTCATTTTCGGCCGCCGCGTACGCAATCTGTCGCGCCAGAGCCAAGACCGTATCGCCGACATTGGCAGCTATGTGTCGGAAACCCTTGGTCAGATCAAAACCGTACAAGCCTACAACCACCAGGTTCAGGACGAGCAGCGTTTCGCTTCGACCGTCGAGCAGGCGTTCGAAACTGCGCGTAAACGGATCTTCCAGCGAGCGTGGTTGATCACTTTGGTGATCGTGCTGGTGCTTGGCGCGGTGGCGGTGATGTTGTGGGTCGGCGGCATGGATGTGATGGCGGGACGGATTTCGGCTGGGGAACTGGCGGCGTTCGTTTTCTACAGCCTGATTGTCGGCAGTGCGTTCGGCACGCTGAGCGAAGTGATCGGCGAACTGCAACGCGCTGCGGGTGCCGCTGAACGCATCGCAGAATTGCTGCGTTCGGAAAACATCATCCAGCCACCGTTGACCGGACTGGTCACTCTGCCAGCGCGAGTCAAAGGTGAACTTGAACTGCGCGACGTGCGTTTTTCCTACCCGTCGCGTCCGCAAAGCTACGCCGTCGATGGCTTGAATCTGACGGTGAGGGCAGGCGAAACCCTGGCATTGGTGGGGCCGTCCGGCGCCGGCAAGTCCACGGTTTACGACTTGTTGCTGCGCTTCTACGATCCACGCGAGGGGCAGATTCTCCTTGATGGCGTGCCGCTGACCAGCCTTGACCCGCTGGATCTGCGCCGCTGTTTCGCCCTGGTCTCGCAAACCCCTGCATTGTTCTTCGGCAGTGTGGAGGACAACATCCGCTACGGCTGCCCGACGGCCACGCTTGAACAGGTCAAGGAAGCTGCGCGAATTGCCCACGCCCACGACTTCATCGAACAAATGCCGGACGGCTATCAGACTCATCTGGGAGATGGCGGCCTCGGGTTGTCCGGCGGTCAGCGCCAGCGTCTGGCCATTGCCCGCGCCTTGCTGGTAGACGCGCCGATCCTGCTTTTGGACGAAGCCACCAGCGCCCTCGACGCACAGAGCGAGCATCTGATCCAGCAGGCCCTGCCAACGCTGATGGAGAACCGCACCACGCTGGTCATCGCGCACCGACTGGCCACGGTGAAGAACGCTGACCGCATTGCAGTGATGGATCAAGGCAAGCTGGTAGCGGTGGGGACACATCAGGAGTTGATCGCCAGCAATCCGCTGTACGCACGGCTGGCGGCGTTGCAGTTTAATGATGGTCGATCTGTCACAGCAGACTGAGCAATCGACCAAGTAACCGATCAAGTAACCGACCAAGTAACCGACCAAGTAACCGACCAAAAAAATGCCCGTATCTCACGATACGGGCATTTTTCATGATCCGGCGTCAGCCTGGTGATTACTGATCATCAAAATACCGCTCATGCCAATCCACCAGCGGTTGCGGCGAGTTGAGCTTTTGCCCGTAGATCACCGAGTAGGACAACACGTTCTGCACGTATTGACGGGTTTCGTCGAAAGGGATGCTTTCCACCCAGACGTCGAAACTCAGGTGATCTGCGCCGCGCAGCCACTGACGCACGCGGCCTGGCCCGGCGTTGTAAGCGGCGGAGGCGAGCACGCGGTTGCCGTTGAACTGGCTGTGAACTTGGCTGAGATAAGCGGCGCCGAGCTGGATGTTCTTGTCTGGATTAAGCACTTGCTGGGGCGAGGCCAGTGGAATGCTGAACTTGCGCGCGGTTTCCTTGGCCGTGCCGGGCATCAATTGCATCAGACCGCTGGCGCCGACGCTGGAGCGCGCGTCGTCCATGAAGGCGCTTTCCTGGCGGGTGATGGCGAACACCCAGCTCGAATGCAGGCCGCGCACCTTGGCTTCACGCACGAGGGTATCGCGGTGCGCCATCGGGAAGCGGATGTCCAGATCGTCCCAGTACTGCGCCTGACTGATGGTGCGGATCGCCGGGAAGTACCATTTCAGGTCGTAGGCCAGTTTGGCCTGTGCGACCATTTCATCGCGATTGAAATGTCGGCTGACGTGATACCACTCGCGACGCCCGTCGACGATCTGCCCGCGTGCATGAAACTCCAGCGCGCGACGTACGCCGGGGGTATTGCGGACCTTGTTGATCAGCGCCTGGCTGAGCACCAGCGGTTTGTTGTTCAGCGAGTAAGGCGATTGTGAACGGTCTGCGGCGAGGAAGCCGTAGAAGTCTCGTTCCCGCGCCAGATTCTTGTACAGGGTCAGCGCTTGCGGGTTTTGTGGCTCGGCCAGTTCCAGGCTGCGCGCCTGCCAGTAGCGCCAACGGTTGGTGGTGGCCAGGTCTTGCGGCAGACGTTTGGTCAATTCGTAGGCATCGTTCCAGCGTGCCAGACGCAGCAGCAGGCGCAGGCGCCATTCCGAGACGGTGTTGTCGCGCAGCTCCGGATCGTATTTGGTCATCACGTCCAGCGCGCGGCTGTCGAAGCGGCGCGCGAGGGTCAGGCCGATCTCGCGAGCGATCGCGACCTTCTCAACGCGAGAGAAATGCATGCTGCTGGCGTAACCGTCGAGCAAAGCCATGGCCTTGTCCGGATCCTGCCTGGCGAGGCGGCGCAAGCCGAGGCTGACGACGTCTGACATCGGCTCGTCGGCCGGGGTGAAGCGCGACGGCTGGTTGAGCAGTTCGGGCTTCTGCGCCACGTCGACCAGCAAGCGACCGCGCGGGGCGAGGGTGGTCAGGCCGTTGATCAGACTGTTGGCCAGCGGATAGTTGCGGGCCTGCGCGGCAAGCTTGGTGCGCTCCCAGCGTTTCTGCTCGGTGAGCTGGCCATCGGCGGCCCAGATGCCGAACAACGCGTCACACGCAGCCGGTTGCGATTTGCCGGTCAGCCAGAGTTTTTCCGCGTTGGCATAGCCTTCAGCCTTCTTGTCGTGGCTGATTTGGTACTGCGCGTTGAGGCAGTCGAGCTCAGTGAAATTCAGCTTCGGATCGTAGTACTTGACGAAGGTCGCCCAGTCGCCACGGTCGGCGAGCCAGCGCAACCAGCGCAGCTTCATCCAGTTGGCCTGCGGCAGGTCACCGTGCTCGGCGAGGAACTTCTCGATCTCTGCGTTGCTCGCGGTCTTCAGGCGCGCGGTCAGTTCGTCGTAGGCCAGATACGGTTCCAGCGGATAATCGGCCAGCGCCTGGCTGTAACGGAAATACGGGCCGGTATCACCCTTGGCCAAGGCGCGCTTGGCTTCATCGTAATACTGGCGTTGGGTGGACAGGTCCACCGCCTGGACGGATTGAGCGGCAGCGGCGGTAAGAAACAAGCAGGACAAAACACTGAAAAGGCGACTGCGCATGAGACATCCGGGCAGAGAAATCATGACAAGTGCCGATCGGAATCCGCACTGAATTGCCTGTAGCTTAGCCTTTTGCCAGCAAGCGGCGAAAGCTTTGCGAGCCTCGCTGCACAAGTTCGCAACAAATGTTGTGCAGAGTGCTTCGACAGACAAATTGCCGGCCTGCTCAAGCCTCAAGTCAGGTAGAATGCGCGCCCGGTTTTTGGAGAAGCTCATGACCCTGCTCAAATTCAGCGATGTGTCCCTTGCGTTCGGCGCTATGCCGTTGTTGGACAAGGTGTCCTGGCAGATCGCCCGTGGTGAGCGGGTGTGCATCATCGGCCGCAATGGCACTGGCAAGTCCAGCATGATGAAACTGGTCAAGGGCGACCAGAAGCCCGATGACGGCTCGGTATGGCGTGCCCCCGGTCTGAAAATCGGCGAATTGCCGCAAGAATTGCCGGTGGCCGACGACCGGACGGTATTCGACGTGGTGGCTGAAGGCCTCGATGGTGTTGGCGCCTTGCTCGCCGAATACCATCACCTGAGCCAGAACATCGTCACCGACGCCGATCTGGACAAGCTGATGCATGTTCAGCACGACCTTGAAGCCCGTGATGGCTGGCGCTTGCAGACGCTGGTCGACAGCACCCTGAGCCGCCTGCAACTGCCGGCCGACAAGACCCTCGCCGAACTCTCCGGTGGCTGGCGTCGTCGCGTGCTGCTGGCGCAGGCGCTGGTGTCCGAGCCCGATCTGCTGCTGCTCGACGAACCGACCAACCACCTGGACATCGGTGCGATTGCCTGGCTCGAAGAAGCGCTGAAAGATTTCCAGGGCGCCGTGCTGTTCATCACGCACGACCGTTCCTTCCTGCAAAACCTCGCCACGCGCATCCTCGAACTGGATCGCGGTGGGCTGATTGACTGGAACGGCGACTACGCCAGTTTCCTCGTGCACAAAGAAGCCGCGCTGGCCGCTGAAGAAACTGCCAACGCGCTGTTCGACAAGCGTCTGGCTCAGGAAGAAGTGTGGATCCGTCAGGGCATCAAGGCCCGCCGCACTCGTAACGAAGGTCGCGTGCGCGCCCTGAAAGCCCTGCGCGTTGAGCGCAGTGAGCGTCGCGAGCGTACCGGCAAGGCCAACATCCAGCTGGAAACCGCGGACAAATCCGGCAAGCAGGTGATGGTCCTTGAGAACGTGAGCTTTGCGCATCCGGGCGGGCCGTTCCTGATCAAGGATTTCTCCATGGTCCTGCAGCGCGGCGATCGTATCGGTCTGCTCGGCGCCAACGGTACCGGCAAGACCACCCTGTTGAAACTGATGCTTAGCGGTCTGCAACCGACCAGCGGCAAAGTGGAAGAGGGCACGCGTATCGACGTCGCCTACTTCGACCAGTTGCGCCATCAGCTGGATCTGGAAAAAACCGTGATCGACAACGTCGCCGAAGGTCGCGACTTTATCGATATCGACGGTCAGAGCCGCCATGTGCTGAGCTATCTCGGTGATTTCCTGTTCAGCCCGCAGCGTGCGCGTACGCCGGTCAAGGCGTTGTCGGGTGGCGAGCGTGCGCGTCTGTTGCTGGCGAAGCTGTTCAGCAAACCGGCAAACCTGCTGGTACTCGACGAACCGACCAACGACCTCGATGTGGAAACCCTCGAACTGCTCGAAGAAGTGCTGCTGACCTTCAACGGCACCGTGCTGATGGTCAGCCACGACCGGGCATTCCTCGATAACGTGGTGACCAGCACCCTGGTCTTCGAAGGTGAAGGCAAGGTTCGTGAATATGTCGGCGGCTATCAGGACTGGATCCGTCAGGGCGGCTCGCCGCGTCTGTTGGGTGTGACTGAAAGCAAGTCGGGCAAGGCTGACCTGAATTCGGCGGTGGTTACCGCTGAGCCGGCTCCGGTGGCTGCGCCTGCCGCTGCCGCTCCGGTTGCCAAGAAGAAACTGAGCTACAAGCTGCAGCGCGAGCTGGAAGCCTTGCCGGGCGACATCGACGCCAAGGAGCAGCAGATTGCTGCGGTTGAAGCGGAAATGGCTGAAGCCGGTTTCTACCAGCGTCCGCCGGCGGAAACGGCCAAAGTGATTGCTTCGCTGGAGCAATTGCAGGCCGAGCTGGATGCGTTGGTGGAGCGTTGGGCCGAGTTGGATGCTTGATTGCTCCTGATGTAAAAAAGCCCGGCGCTCAGTGATGAGCGCCGGGCTTTTCATATGTAACGCGATCTACAGGCGGGAGCAGGTCACCTGTGGGAGCGAGCCTGCTCGCGAAGGCGGTGTGTCAGGCACCACTCATATTGAATGTGCCGACGTATTCGCGAGCAGGCTCGCTCCCACAAAGAGCAAGACAGATCAACGTTTGACCAGGTGCACCGCCAGTACATCGCATGGTGCGCCGTGCAGCACGTCATTCGCGGTCGAGCCGAGCAGCAGTGCCAGGCCATGACGGCCGTGACTGCCGACCACGATCAGATCGCACGCTTGTTCCTTGGCAAAATGATGGATTTCCTGGCGTGGCTGGCCGTAGGTCAGATGGCAATTGGCGCCTTCGAGCTCGGGGTATTTCGATTTGAGTTTTTCAAGACGCTCCTTGGCCTGATCAAACTGCTGTTGTTGCAGTTGTGACAGGTCCATCGGCACGTCGCCACCGAAGGCCATGGCCATAGGTTCAACGATATGCACCAGCGACAACTTGGCAGCGTTGCTCACCGACAGCTCGCGGGCGCGGTGGATCACAGGGTCGCACTCTTCGGTCAGATCTACGGCGACCAGTATGTGGTGGTAGGGCATGAGGTGCTCCTCCTGAGGGTTCGATATTGGTAAGTATGGCTGGTTTCAAGCGCATTGGTTCGCAAGTGACACAATGGGCTCATCAAAAATCGGGAGTACAGATATGACGGTCTGGCTGGTGGTGTCAATCCTGCTGGTAGTTTTAAGTCCATTGGCATGGTTGCGCCCATCGCGCACGCAGAGCGGGCGCATGGCCTTGCGCATGGAGGCTCGACGCATCGGCCTGGCCATGCAGCTGGCGCCGCAGGAGTGGCCGCACTGGCTGCTGCCGGAGCCGCCGAATCCGTGCGCCCAGTTCCACCGGCCGCGGCGTGGCAGTCAGCCGGCGTGCTGGACCTATTGGCAGAAAACCCCGGGCGTGTGGGTCAACCAATGGCAGGAAGTCTGCAGTGACCGGACCCTGCTCGATTATTTCGAAAAATTGCCGGGGAATGTTTTCAAGATCGAAGCGGACAAGCAGATGATCGCCTTGTACTGGGGCGAGAAGGGCGAGGCGACGGTTCTGCAGGATATCGACGCGACCCTGAAAGCACTGGCGTGACGCGCGGACTTTTCTCACTGCAACGGTGTGAAACGTCCGGCAGACGCGCAATAAAAAGCCCGACATGATTCGTCGGGCGGGTTGGCCAGGCAGGCCGGTAATCTTTTTTTGCGGCAGGCGCTTCGATCGCCCCGGCAAATTTCCTCGCAGTCCCCCCAGCGTAGCCTTCTGAACAGGGCTCGGCGGAAATTAGGGCGACTTTTCTAACTATTGATTCTATGAATGGCTCAACATCGAGACGGGTGTTGCTGCTCATCATGGTGCAGAAATGACTGCAAAGTCGCATTTCAGCCCGAATTTAGGGCGATTGACAATTGTCAGAAATTCCGTGAAGGTGACGTACCCGAATCAAACGGGCGTATGAATTGAGCGTTTGTCTTACAGACTGCTCCTACAGAATCCCGACTATCGCGTTGGCGGGTGTGCCAGGCGGACGGTGTCAGTATCGACGAACAAAGCGTCCTTCTGAGCCATAAACCTGCGTCCGACGTGTACTGTTCAGCTTCCATATCGTGGAGATCAGTTGATGATTTACGAAGGTAAAGCCATCACGGTTAAAGCTCTTGAAAGTGGCATCGTCGAATTGAAATTCGACCTCAAGGGTGAGTCCGTCAACAAGTTCAACCGTCTAACCCTGAACGAACTGCGTCAGGCCGTAGACACCATCAAGGCAGATGCTTCGATCAAGGGCGTGATCGTCAGCAGCGGCAAGGACGTATTCATCGTCGGCGCCGACATCACCGAATTTGTCGACAACTTCAAGCTGCCGGATGCCGAGCTGGTTGCAGGCAATCTCGAAGCCAACAAGATCTTCAGCGATTTCGAAGACCTCAACGTGCCAACCGTCGCGGCCATCAACGGCATCGCCCTCGGTGGCGGTCTGGAAATGTGCTTGGCGGCCGATTATCGCGTCATGTCCACCAAGGCCAAGATCGGTCTGCCGGAAGTCAAACTGGGCATCTACCCAGGCTTCGGCGGTACCGTACGTCTGCCACGCCTGATCGGTGTCGACAACGCCATCGAGTGGATTGCCGCCGGCAAGGAAAACCGTCCTGAAGACGCCCTGAAAGTCAGCGCCGTCGACGCCGTAGTCGCCCCTGAAAAATTGCAGGAAGCTGCCCTCGAGCTGATCAAGCGCGCCATCTCCGGCGAGTTCGATTACAAGGCCAAGCGTCAGCCGAAACTTGAAAAACTCAAGTTGAACGCCATTGAGCAAATGATGG
Organism: Pseudomonas sp. H26/SER47-MNA-CIBAN-0231; assembly: GCF_040310465.1. Classification (NCBI taxonomy): domain Bacteria; kingdom Pseudomonadati; phylum Pseudomonadota; class Gammaproteobacteria; order Pseudomonadales; family Pseudomonadaceae; genus Pseudomonas; species Pseudomonas sp. H26/SER47-MNA-CIBAN-0231. The sequence goes on from NZ_JBEOPW010000016.1 coordinate 20,539, forward strand.
CTTTCGAAACTGCCAAAGGTTTCGTGGCTGGCCAGGCCGGCCCGAACTACCCGGCGCCGGTTGAAGCGATCAAGACCATCCAGAAAGCCGCGAACTTCGGTCGCGACAAAGCGCTGGAAGTGGAAGCTGCAGGCTTCGTCAAACTGGCCAAGACCTCTGCTGCGCAGAGCCTGATCGGCCTGTTCCTGAACGATCAGGAACTGAAGAAAAAGGCCAAGGCCTATGACGAAATCGCCAAGGACGTGAAGCAGGCTGCCGTACTCGGCGCCGGCATCATGGGTGGCGGTATCGCTTATCAGTCGGCTTCCAAAGGCACGCCGATCCTGATGAAGGACATCAACGAGCACGGTATCGAGCAGGGTCTGGCCGAAGCCGCCAAGCTGCTGGTCGGCCGCGTTGACAAGGGTCGCATGACCGCTGCGAAGATGGCTGAAGTGCTCAACGGCATTCGTCCGACGCTGTCGTACGGCGACTTCGGTCACGTCGATTTGGTCGTCGAAGCTGTGGTCGAGAACCCTAAGGTCAAGCAAGCGGTACTGGCTGAAGTCGAAGACAAGGTCAAAGAGGACACCATCCTCGCGTCCAACACCTCGACCATTTCCATCAGCCTGCTGGCCAAGGCCCTCAAGCGTCCGGAAAACTTTGTCGGCATGCACTTCTTCAACCCGGTGCACATGATGCCGCTGGTGGAAGTGATCCGTGGCGAGAAGTCCAGCGAACTGGCGATCGCTACCACCGTTGCCTATGCGAAGAAAATGGGCAAGAACCCGATCGTGGTCAATGACTGCCCCGGCTTCCTGGTCAACCGCGTGCTGTTCCCGTACTTCGGCGGTTTCGCCAAGCTGGTCAGCGCCGGTGTCGACTTCGTCCGCATCGACAAAGTCATGGAAAAATTCGGCTGGCCGATGGGTCCTGCGTACCTGATGGACGTGGTCGGCATCGACACCGGTCACCACGGTCGCGACGTCATGGCTGAAGGTTTCCCGGATCGCATGAAGGATGACCGTCGTTCGGCCATCGACGTGCTGTACGAAGCCAAACGCCTGGGCCAGAAGAACGGCAAGGGCTTCTACGCCTACGAGGCCGACAAGAAAGGCAAGCAGAAGAAAGTCGCCGATCCGTCGGTACTCGAAGTGCTCAAGCCGATCGTTTACGAGCAGCGCGAAGTCACTGACGAAGACATCATCAACTGGATGATGATCCCGCTGTGCCTGGAAACCGTGCGTTGCCTGGAAGACGGCATCGTTGAAACCGCCGCCGAAGCCGACATGGGTCTGGTCTACGGTATCGGTTTCCCTCCATTCCGTGGCGGTGCGCTGCGCTACATCGATTCGATCGGTGTTGCCGAGTTCGTTGCCCTGGCTGACCAGTACGCTGATTTGGGCGCGCTGTACCACCCGACCGCGAAGCTGCGCGAAATGGCCAAGAACGGCCAGAGCTTCTTCGGTTAAGCGCCCCCAACTAGAGTGAGAGTGAACTTATGAGCTTGAATCCTAGAGACGTCGTGATTGTCGACTTCGGTCGTACTCCGATGGGCCGCTCCAAGGGCGGCATGCACCGCAACACCCGCGCCGAAGATATGTCGGCGCACCTGATCAGCAAACTGCTGGAACGCAACAGCAAGGTCGACCCGGCGGAAGTCGAGGACGTGATCTGGGGCTGCGTCAACCAGACCCTGGAGCAGGGCTGGAACATCGCGCGCATGGCGTCGCTGATGACCCAGATCCCGCACACTTCTGCTGGCCAGACCGTCAGCCGTCTGTGTGGCTCGTCGATGAGCGCGCTGCACACTGCTGCGCAAGCGATCATGACCGGCAACGGTGACGTGTTCGTGGTCGGCGGCGTCGAGCACATGGGCCACGTGAGCATGATGCACGGTGTCGATCCGAACCCGCACATGTCGCTGTATGCGGCGAAAGCCTCGGGCATGATGGGCCTGACCGCGGAAATGCTCGGCAAGATGCACGGCATCACCCGTGAGCAGCAGGATGCCTTTGGCGTGCGTTCCCATCAGTTGGCCCACAAGGCAACCGTGGAAGGCAAGTTCAAGGACGAAATCATCCCGATGCAGGGTTACGACGAGAACGGTTTCCTGAAACTGTACGACTACGACGAAACCATTCGTCCGGAAACCACCCTGGAAAGTCTGGCGGCGCTCAAGCCGGCATTCAATCCGAAGGGCGGCACCGTGACTGCCGGTACTTCGTCGCAGATCACCGACGGTGCTTCGTGCATGATCGTGATGTCGGCGCAGCGTGCACAGGACCTGGGTATCCAGCCGATGGCGGTGATCCGTTCGATGGCAGTAGCGGGTGTGGACCCGGCGATCATGGGCTATGGTCCAGTGCCGGCGACACAAAAAGCCCTGAAGCGCGCAGGCCTTGGCATCAACGATATCGACTTCTTCGAGCTCAACGAAGCTTTCGCTGCACAGGCTCTGCCAGTGCTGAAAGATCTGAAAGTGCTCGACAAGATGAACGAGAAGGTTAACCTGCACGGCGGCGCGATCGCCCTGGGTCACCCGTTCGGTTGCTCCGGTGCACGTATTTCCGGCACCCTGTTGAACGTGATGAAGCAGAATAGCGGCACCTTCGGGGTGGCCACTATGTGCATTGGTCTCGGCCAAGGCATCTCCACCGTCTTCGAACGCGTTTAAGCGTCTCGTCGATGGAAGCCGGGGCCCAGTGCCCCGGTTTTTGTTTTTGGGTTTTTTATTTATTTTTGAAAAGATTTCAGTGAGGGCCGAAGCATGCCGATACAACCTGGGCTCTACCAACATTACAAAGGTCCGCAATACCGTGTATTCAGTGTTGCGCGGCATTCCGAAACCGAAGAAGAAGTGGTCTTTTACCAAGCCCTGTATGGCGATTACGGCTTTTGGGTGCGCCCGCTGAGCATGTTCGTCGAGTCGGTCGAGGTTGACGGCGAGCAGGTGCCGCGCTTTGCTTTGGTGCAGGCCGAACCAAGCGTCTTTGACAAGGCATGAGGCGACTGCGCAGACAACCCTGCGCTTGACCTCACCTTGTATCAACTATATATAGCGGTGCCGCGTCAGGCGCCAACCGCCTTTCACTTCTAGAATTCAGGAATTTTCTGATCCATGGGCAAATCGCTGGTCATTGTGGAATCCCCGGCTAAGGCCAAGACCATCAACAAGTATCTGGGTAACCAATACGTGGTGAAGTCGAGTATCGGCCATATCCGAGACCTGCCCACCAGCGGTTCGGCTAGCGCCAGCAAAGAGCCAGCCGCCAAGCGCGGCAAGGCTGCTGCGGGCGAAGGTCCGGTGCTCTCGCCGAAAGAGAAAGCGCGCAAGCAGCTGGTCTCGCGCATGGGCGTCGATCCCGAACACGGCTGGAAAGCCCAATACGAGATCCTCCCCGGCAAAGAGAAGGTCATCGAAGAGCTGCGCCGGCTCGCCAAAGATGCTGACACCATCTATCTCGCAACCGACTTGGATCGCGAGGGGGAAGCCATTGCCTGGCACCTGCGCGAAGCCATCGGTGGTGATGACAGCCGTTACAAGCGTGTGGTGTTCAACGAAATCACCAAGAAGGCGATTCAGGAAGCCTTCTCCGAGCCGGGCGAGCTGGACATTGATCGTGTCAACGCCCAGCAGGCGCGTCGCTTCCTCGACCGCGTCGTCGGCTACATGGTCTCGCCGCTGCTGTGGGCCAAGATCGCCCGTGGTCTGTCCGCCGGTCGCGTGCAATCGGTCGCGGTAAAACTGGTGGTCGAGCGTGAGCGCGAAATCCGTGCGTTCAATCCCGAAGAATACTGGGAAGTGCATGCCGATCTCGGTACTGCCAAAGGCTCGACCGTGCGTTTCGAAGTGGCTCGCGAAAAAGGCGAAGCCTTCAAGCCGCTGAACGAAGCCCAGGCCATGGCTGCGCTGGAGAAGCTCAAGTCCTCCAGCTACAGCATCGTCAAGCGCGAAGACAAACCGACCAGCAGCAAGCCGTCGGCGCCGTTCATCACGTCGACCTTGCAGCAGGCTGCGAGCAACCGCCTCGGTTTCGGCGTGAAGAAAACCATGATGATGGCCCAGCGTCTGTACGAAGCCGGCTACATCACTTACATGCGTACCGACTCGACCAATCTCTCGGCCGACGCCGTGGCGATGGCGCGCACTTATATCGAGGACGAATTCGGCAAGAAGTACCTGCCGGAAACGCCGAACGTCTACAGCAGCAAGGAAGGCGCGCAAGAGGCTCACGAAGCGATTCGTCCGTCCGACGCCAACACTACGCCAAGCAAGCTGGCGGGTATGGAGCGTGATGCCGAGCGTCTGTACGAGCTGATCTGGCGCCAGTTCCTCGCCTGCCAGATGCTGCCGGCGCAATACCTGTCGACCACCGTCAGCGTCGGCGCTGGCGACTTCGAGCTGCGTGCCAAGGGCCGTATCCTCAAGTTCGACGGTTACACCCGGGTGATGCCGCAGATTGCCAAGCCTGGCGATGACGACGTGCTGCCGGACATGGCGCAGGGCGATGTGATGAAGCTGATCAAGCTCGATCCGTCGCAGCATTTCACCAAGCCACCGGCGCGTTACTCCGAGGCCAGTCTGGTCAAGGAAATGGAAAAGCGCGGCATCGGTCGTCCTTCGACCTACGCTGCGATCATTTCGACCATTCAGGATCGCGGTTATGTGACCCTGCACAACCGTCGTTTCTACTCGGAAAAGATGGGCGACATCGTCACCGAGCGTCTGTCCGAGAGCTTCTCCAATCTCATGGACTACGGCTTCACCGCCGGCATGGAAGAGAACCTCGATGACGTGGCGCAGGGCGAGCGCGACTGGAAAAACGTGCTGGACGAGTTCTACGGCGACTTCAAGAAGAAGCTCGAAGTAGCGGAAAACCCGGACAGCGGCATGCGCGCCAACCAGCCGGTCATGACTGACATTCCGTGCACCACCTGCGGTCGTCCGATGCAGATTCGTACCGCATCGACGGGCGTGTTCCTCGGCTGCTCAGGCTACAGCCTGCCGCCGAAAGAGCGCTGCAAGGCTACCGTCAACCTGGTGCCGGGCGATGAAATCGCAGCGGACGACGAGGGCGAATCGGAATCGCTGGTACTGCGTGGCAAGCATCGCTGCCCGATCTGCAGCACGGCGATGGACGCCTACCTGCTGGATGAAAAGCGCAAGTTGCACATCTGCGGCAACAACCCGGATTGCGCTGGTTACGAAATCGAAGAAGGCAGCTATCGCATCAAGGGCTATGAAGGTCCGAGTCTGGAATGCGATAAGTGCGGCAGCGAGATGCAGCTCAAGACCGGCCGTTTCGGCAAGTTCTTCGGTTGCACCAACCCGGAGTGCAAGAACACCCGCAAGCTGCTGAAGAGCGGTGACGCGGCGCCGCCGAAGATGGATCCCGTGAAGATGCCTGAGCTGAAATGCGAAAAGGTCAACGACACCTACATCCTGCGCGATGGTGCGTCCGGTCTGTTCCTGGCCGCCAGTCAGTTCCCGAAAAACCGCGAGACTCGCGCTCCGCTGGTGATCGAGATTCTGCCGCACAAGGACGAGATTGATCCGAAGTACCACTTCCTGTGCGAGGCTCCGCAAAAGGATCCTGACGGTCTGCCAGCGGTCATCCGCTACAGCCGCAAGACCAAGGAGCAATACGTACAGACCGAAGTCGACGGCAAGCCGACAGGCTGGAAGGCGTATTACGACGGTGGCAAGTGGACTGTTGAAGACAAGCGCAGCGCAAAGGCCAAGGCTGAGTAAGCGTTATTCTGAACAGCGAAAAGGCCGCATGAAACCTTCGGGATTTCATGCGGCCTTTTTGTTTTTTGCTTGCGCTGGCATTGGTTGATCCATGACACTGCCGGGCCTGTGTGAAGCAATTATTTCGTTGTGGAGGCTGCCGTCATGGCCCACGAACTCTATACCCGCACCAACCAGAAGATCTATTTTGCCGGCCTGTCACTCGAAGCTCTGGCTCGTGCTGAAGAAGGGCGGGCGATGAATTCTCTGGCGCTGATCCAGGCCGGGCGTGAGTCGGCGCTGTTTCACCTCTACGGCGCACTGCTGGGCTTGTGTCATGAGATCGCTGGCTTTTATCGTCTGCCGCAGGCCAATTCGCCGAGGGCAGAGGAGTTGCTGAGGCGCGAAGTGCTGGAATCGATAGCGATCCCGGAGCTGGCGGAAATGGTCGAGCTGGCAGGTAATCCGGAAACCTGGCTGGCGAAACTGCTGGCGGCGCACGCAGCACTGTTTCAGCCACCGAGGGCGCCACGCAAGCCAAAAGGCGACGTGACACAACCGCTGATTCAAGCGATTAATCTTGATGAAGAAGAGGCGCCGGAAGAGCTCACTCGAGATGAGCTGGAGAGCTGGCGGCAGAACCTCAAAGGTCTGGCCCTGCGTTTCCGTGAAGGTTTGAATGAGTGCTGATTGGATTTGACGCAGTGGCAATCTGAAACATGCTGCTGGTCAAGATCCTGAGCGAAGCTCGAATGATGTCTATATAATCGCTGCCTTTCGTGGAGAACAGACTTATATGCCAACGTCCTTTCTAGAAATCGTCGAGTTACCAGACGGCCGAATCGAACTGCGCAGGGCCGAGGACGAAGGTTCTCTGGTGACGCTGGATTTCTCCGAGGATGCCAAGGCGTTCCTGCAAGGCCAGCACGTTGAAATTGCCAAAGCGATGTTGAGCGTAGGCGTGCAGATGGCAGGTCGTATGGTTGAAGGCGAGTTTGATAAGGAAGAGGGGCCGCGGGTTCTTCATTAATCCACGCTTTGGCCTTTTCTCGGTCGCTTGCGCTTCAGATCGGCTTCTCTGTCCCTGGAGAAGCCCTGCGCTTCACACAGCGCGCATTACCAATCAATCAACCCAAACGAATGTTCAGGCTCTGAGCTTCGCCCGTACGCGCGGCGCTGATCAGTTGTTGCCTCGAATTGGCATTCAACGGGTTTAGCCAGGTCACCACGGTGTGGCTGCGACCCAGCCGCAACGCTTCGCACGCCAGTTGCTGAGCACTCTGAGTGCCGCGCGGTTGCAGCAGAAGAATGCGTTCGCGATTCAGGCCGGCATCGCGCAGCCAGGTTTGCGTCAGACTGGCGGGTGGGGCGATCAGCGTCAGCCAGCGCGCATCCTGATCCTCGCTCAATTCACGCAGGATCGGCGCTAGCAGGTTCAGGCAGTTCCCGGCCGCACCACGCAGTGATAGCTCACTGAAGGCGTCAGGTTTGGCATTCCAGTCACGCTCGACCACGTCTTTGAGGATCGGCGCAATCGGTTGCGCCAGAAACGCTTCAAACAAAGGCAGTTGTGTTTGCTGAGGTGTGTGTGGGAACTGCATGGAGCCTCCTTTAGCGGCGAATGACGCCGACACTCAAGCCTTCGATCACCAGTTCCTGATCTTTCAGGTCGACTTCGATAGGGGCGAACTCGGGGTTTTCGGCAATCAGCCAGACTTTGCTGCCTTCACGCTTGAAGCGTTTGACCGTCACTTCGTCGCCGATGCGGGCAACCACAACCTGACCGTTACGCGCTTCGCGGGTGGTGTGAACAGCCAGCAAGTCGCCGTCGAAGATGCCGATGTCCTTCATGCTCATGCCGTGCACACGCAACAGGTAGTCGGCGCGAGGATGGAAGAAGGTCGGGTTGATGTTGCAGGATTCTTCGATGTGCTGCTGGGCGAGGATCGGCGCGCCGGCAGCCACTCGGCCAATGATCGGCAGGGTGGAGTCGTCGGCCTTGGCTTCGAAGCCGGGAATACGGATGCCGCGAGAAGCGCCCGGGGTCATCTCGATCGCGCCTTTGCGGGCGAGGGCCTTGAGATGTTCTTCCGCCGCGTTTGGCGATTTGAAACCCAGTTCCTGAGCGATTTCCGCACGGGTGGGCGGATAGCCGTTGTCTTCGAGGCAACGTTTGATAAAGGCCAGAATCTCGGCTTGGCGTGGCGTCAGCTTTAGCATATTGATCGCTCTGTCTTTTTATACAGTGACTGGGATTATATACAGTGAAGCAGTCTTGGCAATGGGCGTTTTTTTGCCTCCCGCCGAGCGGTCGCGCAGGGCGCTTATTAATGCTGGCGCCTTGTGTGGTTAAATAGCTGACCGACCATTCCCAAAACGAACCGGCAGGCTTGACAAGGCACAGGCTGAAACGTATGTTTCAAACAAGTGTTTGTCAGGCGGAGTAGCCATGGCCCAGTCGGAAACCGTTGAACGCATTCTTGATGCTGCCGAGCAGTTGTTCGCGGAGAAAGGATTCGCTGAAACCTCATTGCGTTTGATCACCAGCAAGGCTGGCGTCAATCTGGCTGCGGTGAATTATCACTTCGGCTCGAAAAAGGCGTTGATTCAAGCTGTGTTCTCGCGCTTCCTCGGTCCGTTCTGCGTGAGCCTCGATAAAGAGCTGGAGCGCCGTCAGGCCAAGCCTGAGAACAAACCGACCCTCGAAGAGTTGCTGGAAATTCTCGTCGAGCAAGCGCTCGTCGTGCAGCCTCGCAGCGGTAATGACCTGTCGATCTTCATGCGCTTGCTCGGCCTCGCGTTCAGTCAGAGCCAGGGCCACTTGCGACGTTATCTGGAAGACATGTACGGCAAGGTGTTCCGCCGCTACATGCTGCTGGTCAATGAAGCGGCGCCACGCATTCCACCGATCGAGCTGTTCTGGCGCGTGCACTTCATGCTTGGCGCTGCGGCGTTCAGCATGTCCGGGATCAAGGCCTTGCGCGCGATCGCCGAGACCGATTTCGGCGTCAATACCTCCATCGAACAAGTGATGCGCCTGATGGTGCCGTTTCTCGCTGCCGGCATGCGCGCCGAAACCGGCGTAACCGATACAGCCATGGCCAGTGCGCAATTGCGCCCGCGCAGCAAATCCATGCCGGTCGCCGCCAAGGTTTGACTGCGCACGGGTGGGCGCGGCAGCTGGTATCCGCTAAGCTAGCCGGCCATGCCGACTCTCGTACTGAACCCGATCTGCATGAATTCTGCTAACCGTCCGGGCGTTGCCCACGGTAGCGAATGCAAGCAGATCGGGTTTTTCGTTTTCAAGGAATCTCTATGACTGCTGGCCTGCAAGGCTCGTTGATGGTGGACGTCGCCGGTACCTGGCTGACGGCCGAAGATCGCCAATTGTTGCGTCAGCCCGAAGTGGGCGGCCTGATCATTTTCGCCCGCAACATCGAGCATCCTCGCCAAGTGCGCGAACTCAGCGCCGCGATCCGCGCGATTCGCCCGGATCTGCTGCTGGCGGTGGATCAAGAGGGCGGGCGCGTGCAGCGCCTGCGTCAGGGTTTCGTCCGTCTGCCAGCGATGCGCGCCATCGCCGATAACCCGAATGCAGAGTATCTCGCCGAGCAATGCGGCTGGATCATGGCCACCGAAGTGCTGGCGGTCGGGCTCGATCTGAGTTTCGCCCCGGTGCTGGATCTGGACTATCAGCGCAGCGCTGTGGTCGGTACCCGTTCCTTCGAAGGCGATCCCGAGCGCGCAGCCTTGCTCGCCGGTGCATTCATTCGCGGCATGAACAGCGCCGGCATGGCCGCCACCGGCAAACATTTCCCAGGCCACGGCTGGGCCGAAGCCGACTCCCATGTGGCGATCCCGAACGACGAGCGCAGTCTCGACGTGATCCGCGCCAATGATCTGGTGCCCTTCGCCAAACTCAGCAAACAACTGGCCGCCGTCATGCCGGCCCACGTCATCTATCCGCAAGTCGACTCGCAGCCCGCCGGTTTTTCCCGACGCTGGCTGCAGGACATTCTGCGCGGCGAGTTGCAGTTCGATGGCGTGATCTTCAGCGATGATCTGTCGATGGCCGGCGCCCACGTGGTCGGCGACGCTGCCAGCCGCATCGAAGCCGCGCTGAGTGCCGGTTGCGACATGGGTCTGGTGTGCAACGACCGCGCGGCAGCCGAGCTGGCGTTGAGTGCTGCCCAGCGTATGAAGGTCAAGCCTTCCGCGCGCATCGCGAAGATGCGCGGGCAGGCCTTCGCCAGCACCGATTATCGTCAGGACCCGCGTTGGCTCACCGCCCTCGGCGCGCTCAAAGACGCTCAACTGATCGATTAAGGATTTTTTCGTTATGACCGTTTACGCAATCATCGGTGGCACTGGCCTGACTCAGCTCGAAGGCCTGAGCATTCGCCAGTCGCTGGCAGTCGACACCCCGTACGGCGCGCCTTCGGCCGAGGTGCAGATTGGTGAGTACGCTGGCAAGGAAGTGTTGTTCCTCGCCCGTCACGGTCACCCGCATCGTTTCCCGCCGCACAAGGTCAACTACCGCGCCAATCTGTGGGCGCTGAAGCAGGCGGGTGCCGAAGCGATCATCGCCGTGAATGCAGTGGGCGGGATTCATCCGGCCATGGGCACCGGGCATTTCTGCGTGCCGCACCAGATCGTCGACTACACCAGTGGGCGCGAGCACACCTATTTCGCCGATGATCTGGAACACGTCACCCACATCGATTTCAGCTTTCCCTACAGCGAGCCGTTGCGTCAGCAATTGATTGCAGCAGTCGCCGCCGAAGGCTGCGAATTCAGCGATCAAGGCGTGTACGCCTGCACCCAGGGACCGCGTCTGGAAACGGTCGCCGAGATCGTGCGACTGGAGCGTGACGGCTGCGACATCGTCGGCATGACCGGCATGCCGGAAGCGGCGCTTGCCCGTGAGCTGGATCTGGATTACGCCTGTCTGGCGCTGGTGGTGAATCCAGCAGCCGGCAAGACCACCGAAGTCATCACCATGGCCGAAATCGAGCAGGCCCTGCACGACGGCATGGGCAAGGTGAAATCAACGTTGGCCCGAGTGCTGGCCAGCTAAGGACTGTCCATGAGCATTTTCATCGAGCGGCTCAAAGGGCTGACGTGGACCCACGCATTCAGCAGCAAGGCGTTGGCCAAGGCCCGCGCTTATGCCGCCGATGACCGGGTCGAGATCCTCGAGATCGATGACAGGAAGATAGAGGCGTTCTGCATCGGATCGCAACTTCAGGCGTATGAGCAAACCATTTACCTGTCAGAAGATCGGTTGGGATCGGTTAGCTTGCGATGTCTGTGCAGCTGTCCGGTTGCACTGGACTGCAAGCACAGCGCAGCGGTGCTCTATCACCTGCTGGGCACTGGCGAGGATGCGTCTGGAAGTGACGCGCAGACCCCGTTGGGACGAGCGCTGGAGCATTGGCTTTCGACAATTCCCGTGCCGGCCAAGCCCGCTGAAGAAAGTGCGCAAACCGCAGGTACGCGTCTGTTTTACAAGCTCAAACCGACGTCTGCGAACGGCAAGTGGCTCCTGGATATTTTCAAGGTCTACCAGCTCAAGAGCGGCGAGTTACGCGAAGTCAAACCGATGTACTCGCTCGCGGAAATGCTCATGCGCCAGCCCGGCTACCTGTCCGAACTGGATCTGCGCATCGCCCGGCTGTTGGTCGCCATGCATTCCCATCACGCCTATTACAGCGGCTATCCGCTGGAAGGCAGCAGTGGTGCCGAACTGCTGGAAATGCTCTTGCGCACCTCGCGGCTGTTCCTCGACTTCGAAGACCTGCGAGCGCTGACACCGGGTGCGAAACGCGTCGGTCAGTTCTCTTGGGCCGAGCAGGCTGACGGCGGATTCCGCGCGCAATGGAGCAGTGCCGAAGCCGCGCAGGAAACCGTGCTGGCGCTGGAGCCGCTTTATTACCTTGATCGTGAGCAGCGCCAGGTTGGCCCGCTGTTCACTGAGCTGGAAGAAAAGCTCGCCTGCCATTTGACCCTGGCGCCAGATATTCCGGCGCGTCAGGCCATGCAGTTCAGCCATCGCATGAGCGCGGCGACCCAAATTGCGCCACCGCACAAGCTCACCGAACGGATCATCGATGACGTGCGGCCGCAGCCGCAACTGACCCTGGTCAGCGGCCGAGAACGCTCGCGCTGGGAATACGTGCTGGAACACCGCGCCGCTCTGCTGTTTACCTACAACGGTCATCCGGCGGTGGATCGCAACCCGGAGGTGATGATCCTCAGCGGCACAGAGACCCAGCGTATTCAACGCCAGCCTGCGCTGGAAAAGAAGCTACGCCAGAACCTGCAAAAACATGGCTTCAAGAAAGCCACGCGCAAGAGTGCCATGGACCGTCCCGGCGAGATGTTTACCTTGCCGGATGATTCCGCTTGGCTTGGCTTCATGCACGAAGGGCTGGCCACGCTGCGCGCCGCAGATTGGAAAATCGAGATCAGTCCCGGTTTCCATTTCGATGTACAACCGGTTGAGCAGTGGTACGCGGAGGTTGAAGAAGAGGCTACGCATCAGTGGTTTGATTTGCAGTTGGGTATCGTCGTCAACGGCGAGCGCTACAGCTTGCTGCCGATTCTTCTACACCTGTTGCGGACCCAGCCGCGCTTGCTCGACCCGGTCAATCTGGCGCAGCGCAGCGATGATGAAAAACTCCTGATCGAGCTCAAGCCCAGCGGTTTTGGCGAACCGGCGGGCGCCAAAGTCGCGTTGCCGCTGAGTCGGGTCAAACCGCTGATGGCGACGCTGGGCGAGTTGTACCTGGGCGGCCATCAGGGTGATGCGCTGCGCTTGACCGCTCCAGACGCCGCGCGTCTGAGTATGCTCGATGGCGTGCCGCTGGATTGGCAGGGCGGCGAACGTCTGCGCACTTTTGCCAAGCGTCTGCAGAATTCCAGCCACGCCCAGGTTGCTGCGCCGGCCGGCCTCAACGCGCAGCTGCGTCCGTATCAGCTCGAAGGCCTGAACTGGATGCAGACCCTGCGCGAGCTGGAGGTCGGCGGCATTCTGGGCGATGACATGGGCCTGGGCAAAACCCTGCAGACCCTGGCGCATCTGCTCACGGAAAAACACGCCGGGCGTCTGGACTGTCCGGCACTGGCGGTGATGCCGACCAGCCTGATTCCCAACTGGCTCGACGAAGCCGAGCGCTTCACGCCGCAGTTGAAAGTCCTGGCGCTGCACGGCACCGGGCGGCAAAAGGACTTTGCCAATCTGGGCGCATACGACTTGGTGCTGACCACTTATGCATTGCTGCCCAGGGATCTGGAAATCTTGCAGCCGCAGTCGTGGAGCGTGCTGATTCTCGACGAAGCGCAGAACATCAAGAACCCGCTGAGCAAAGCTGCCCAGGCTGCCCATGACTTGCAGGCCCGTCAGCGCTTGTGTCTGAGCGGTACGCCGCTGGAAAACCACCTCGGTGAGCTGTGGTCACAGTTCCATTTCCTCATGCCCGGCTGGCTCGGCGACAGTAAATCCTTCAATCGCGATTACCGCACGCCGATCGAGAAGCACGGCAATGTGCAGCGCATGCAGCACCTGACCGCACGTATCAAGCCGTTTTTGCTGCGGCGCAAGAAGGATCAGGTCGCCACCGAGTTGCCGCCGAAAACCGAGATCATCCACTGGGTCGAACTCAGCGATGGTCAGCGCGACGTCTATGAGACGGTGCGTGTGGCGATGGACCAAAAGGTCCGCGACGAAATCGCCCGCAGCGGCGTGGCGCGCAGTCAGATCATCATCCTCGATGCGCTGCTCAAGCTGCGCCAGGTCTGCTGTGATCTGCGCTTGGTCAATATGCCGCTCACGGCGAAGGCGTTGCGCTCGGGCAGCGGCAAGCTGATCAGCCTGATGGAGATGCTCGAAGAATTGCTCGGCGAAGGTCGGCGCATTCTGCTGTTTTCCCAATTCACCTCGATGCTGGCGCTGATTGAGCAGGAGTTGCAGCAACGCGGGCTTGCCTACTCGTTGCTGACCGGCGACACCACCGATCGGCGCACGCCGGTGAAGGATTTTCAGAGCGGCAAGGTGCCGTTGTTCCTGATCAGCCTCAAGGCCGGCGGTACCGGTCTGAACCTGACGGCGGCGGACACGGTGATTCACTTCGATCCGTGGTGGAACCCGGCGGTGGAGAATCAGGCGACTGATCGGGCGTATCGCATCGGGCAGAACAATCCGGTGTTCGTCTACAAGTTGATTGCCAAAGGCACCGTCGAAGAGAAGATCCAGGCGTTGCAGCAGGAGAAAGCGGCGCTGGCCGGGGCGGTGCTCGAGGGCGGCACGACGGGCGGATTCAAACTGGAACAGAGTGATATCGAGGCGCTGTTTGCGCCGTTGCCGGTTTCCAGAGGTTGAAGGTTTTGAACCGCGGTGTGGCCATTCGCGAGCAGGCTCGCTCCCACGTTTGATCTTCAGTGAATCTGGATCGTGTGGGAGCGAGCCTGCTCGCGAAAGCTATCTAACCAGCAACGCCGCTTTCAGCGCTTGTCGATCTTGTCCGGCAACGGCGCAAACAGCGCTTCAATGTCATCGCTCTGCAACTTCCAGTCCCCGGCCTTGCGCCCATCGAGCACGCCCGCTGCCAGGTCAGACTTTTCCTTCTGCAGGTGCTGAATCTTCTCTTCCACTGTGCCCCGGGCAATCATCTTGTAGACGAACACCGGTTTTTCCTGGCCGATTCGATAGGCCCGGTCGGTGGCCTGATTCTCGGTCGCCGGGTTCCACCACGGGTCGTAGTGAATCACCGTATCGGCTTCGGTGAGGTTCAAACCGACGCCACCGGCCTTCAGGCTGATCAGAAAGATCTGACGCGTGCCGCTCTGGAATTCCTTCACCGGTGTACGCCGGTCACGGGTCTGGCCAGTGAGAAGGGCGTAAGCGATCTTGCGTTTTTTCAATTCCTCTTCGATCAATGTCAGCATCGAAGTGAATTGCGAGAACAGCAGAATCCGCCGGCCTTCTTCGAACAGTTCCTCAAGCATTTCCATCAGGCTGTCGAGTTTGCCCGAGGTGCTGCCGCGTGCGGGCAGGGTGGCGTCGTTGACCAGGCGCAGATCGCAGCAGACCTGGCGCAGCTTGAGCAATGCTTCGAGAATGATGATCTGGCTGCGTGCCACGCCTTTGCGAGTGATCTCGTCACGGACTTTCTTGTCCATCGCCAGGCGCATGGTTTCGTACACGTCGCGCTGCGCTTCGTTGAGTTCGACCCAGTGGATGATCTCGGTTTTCGGCGGCAGCTCGGTGGCGACCTGCTCTTTGGTGCGGCGCAGCAGAAACGGTTTTATCCGACCGTTGAGGTGCTGCAGTCTGACTTCACTGCCGCGCTTTTCGATCGGCACACGGTAATCGGCATTGAAGCTTTTCACGTCGCCGAGCCAGCCCGGCAGCAGGAAGTGGAACAGCGACCACAGCTCGCCCAAGTGGTTTTCCAGCGGCGTGCCGCTGAGACACAGGCGCTGGCGCGCATTCAGCTCGCGCGCGGCCTGGGCGGCTTTGCTGTTGGGGTTCTTGATGTATTGCGCTTCGTCCAGCACCAGCACGTGCAACGGCTGTTTGGCCAAACGCTCAAGGTCCTTGGGCAACAGGGCGTAGGTGGTGAGGATCAGGTCGAAGTCGGCCAGATTGTCGAAGTGCTTTTTGCGCGTGGCGCCGTACAGCGCGAGGACTTTCAGCTGCGGGGTGAAGTGCGCCGCCTCATCGAGCCAGTTCGGAATCAGGCTGGTCGGCATCACCACCATGCACGGACGATCGAGGCGTCCGGCGTTCTTCTCGCTGAGAACATGCGCCAGGGTCTGTAGGGTTTTGCCCAGGCCCATGTCATCCGCAAGAATCCCGCCGACCTCCAGTTGCCGCAGCGATTGCATCCAGCTCAAACCTTCGAGCTGATACGGGCGCAGCGTTGCATTCAGACCTTGCGGCGCTTCGGCAGTGAAATCGCGGATGTCGCGCAGCCGCTGGGCGAAGGTGCGCATCTGCTCGCCGCCTTCCCACAACAGCGGCAGGCCTTCCAGCGAATTGAGCCGGGTGGCGTCAGCCTTGCTCAGGCGCAGGGTGGTTTCGCCCGGCTCCTGCAAATAGAACTCGCCCAGCGTCATCAATACCGGCTTCAAGCGACCGAGGGGCAGCGCCACTTGCAACGGCCCATGCTCGCTGGTGCGTTGCGGAATGTTGACCAGAATCAGCTCGTCATCGCGACGACGGGCGAGGCGTTCCGGGTTGAGGATCTCGGTGTGCGAGCGCATCAGATTCAGCAGAATCGGCAGCAGGCTCAGGCGCTCGCCGTTGACGATGATGCCCAGTTCCAGATCGAACCAGTCGCGCTCCGGCGCCTGTTCGACGGTGGCGTACCAGTCGTCGACGGCGGTCAGGTCGAAGCCGAATTCCTCATCGATCTGCAACTCCCAGCCCTGGCTGCGCAACTTCGGCAAGTCATTCAGCGTGAAGGTCAGCCAGGCGCTGTCGTTGACCATCTCGTAGAGTTCGCCGGCGCTTTCCGGCAGGGCTTTGCTCTGCCTTGTGGCGATGCGGAAACCGAGGATGCGTAACTGTTCGCGGTAGGACTGTTCGACATCCGGGTGGCGTTTTATCCGCAGGGTCTGGGCTTCCTGACGGATCAGGATATCGCTGTGTTTTTGCCCGCTGACGTATTCGTCCAGATAGCTGAACGATAGCGCCGCACGATGCTGAATGTAGCGCTGCATCTTGCCGTTGCGCGGCTCGAAGGCGCTGAACTCGACGCTCGCCAGCCATAGGCGCGGCACCGGTTGCACGTTGTCCACCAGCACTTGCGGCGGCGCTTTCGGGCTACGGTTTTCCAGCACGGCCTGGAGCTTCTCCAGCAGCTCGGCATCTTTCGCGGCGGCGGGGTAGTCGAGGGTTTCCTGGATTTTCAGCAGCACCGCCGCGCAGTGTTTGCAGTTGCTGCGCACCGGACAGGTGCAGGTGGCGTCGACCAGCAACAGCGTCGCTTTGGCTGACTCGCGCAGATGGATGGTCTGCCGGTAGACACTGCCGCCAGATCCTTCGCAACTGGCGGTGATGGTCGCATCGCCGACCTGGGCGATGCGCACCCGATTCTCCAAAGCGTAGCGGCGGCCGCGCTCCAGACTCTGTTCTTTGAATCGGCTGACCCACGACGGGGCCAGCGGTTTGCTCAGGGGCGGCGGCATAAGGACTTCGATCAGTCCGGCACGACTTCAGGCGCTTCGCGAGGCGCTGGCGCGGTCAGGGAAGTGATCTTGATCAGCAGGGCCAGGTGGCC
Source organism: Pseudomonas sp. H26/SER47-MNA-CIBAN-0231 (assembly GCF_040310465.1). Taxonomy (NCBI): domain Bacteria; kingdom Pseudomonadati; phylum Pseudomonadota; class Gammaproteobacteria; order Pseudomonadales; family Pseudomonadaceae; genus Pseudomonas; species Pseudomonas sp. H26/SER47-MNA-CIBAN-0231. The sequence goes on from NZ_JBEOPW010000016.1 coordinate 37,537, forward strand.
GTTGTCGAGGTAATTGAGCTGGCCGTTCTTGGTGTGGCTGTCCTGGCGCAGGCGCTCACTGGCGGTGACCAGGCCATTGGCGTCGATCTGATTGACCCAGAAATCGGCGGTCACGTCGGTGAAGCGGCCGAGTTTCATTTCCAGCGTGCCCTCGATGGGGAACTGGCCGAACTGTTCCTGACCTTCGCTCACTGCGACTTTCGCCGGCGATTCGCCGAGGCTCTGCTGCCAGGCTTTGTGCATCAGCACGGTGTACTCGCCGCTGGCGGTGAGTTTGCTCACTACATCATTCAGCGCTGGGGTGCGCTGGCTGTCGCTGCCCAGGCGCTGGGCGCCAGCGGCCCAGTCTTCCGGGGCGGCGCGGCTGACGATGGCCGGGACGGCATTCTGGCGCACCAGGATCATTTCGACCTGATACGTGTCATCGGCAAACGCCGTCGGTGCTGCAAGTGCAAGCAACAAAGTCAGAGAGCGGAACAGGCGCATCGGGCGTCCTTCAAGCGGATTTCGGGATGAGACGCTCAAACAGCGCCTCGACAGTATTGAAACGTTCTTCCGGGCGCTCCATCGGCACCTGGAATTTAAACATCGTTGCGCCTTCGAACTTGTAGCGCTTGGGCTGCGTCTGGATCAGCTTGATCAGGGTCATCGGGTCAACCGGCGTCTGCGCTTCGAACTCGATACGCCCGCCTTGCGGCCCGCCGTCGACTTTCTTGATGCCGAGCTTTTCCGCCTGCAATTTCAACGCGGTGATCCGCACCAGGTTCTTGGTCGGCTCCGGCAACAGGCCGAAGCGGTCGATCATCTCGACCTGCAGATCCTTGAGGCCTTCCTCGTCAGTGGCTGAGGCGATGCGTTTATACAGAATCAACCGCGCATGCACATCCGGCAGGTAATCTTCCGGAATCAGCGCCGGCACCCGCAGATTGACTTCCGGGCCGCCGCCCAGCGGTTGATCGAGATTCGGCTGCTCGCCCTTGCGGATCGACTTCACTGCGCGCTCGAGCATTTCCATGTACAGGGTGAAACCGACGGCCTGAATCTGCCCGCTCTGACCGTCGCCGAGCAGTTCGCCGGCGCCACGGATTTCCAGGTCGTTGGTGGCCAGCACGAAACCGGCGCCGAGGTCCTGGGTATTGGCGATCGCTTCCAGACGCTTTTCCGCGTCGGAAGTGATCTGCTGGCGCGGCGGTGTCAGCAGGTAGGCGTAAGCCTGGTGGTGACTCCGGCCAACGCGGCCTCGCAACTGGTGCAGCTGGGCCAGGCCGAACTTGTCGGCGCGCTCGATGATGATGGTGTTGGCGCTCGGTACGTCGATGCCGGTCTCGATGATGGTCGAGGCGATCAGCACGTTGAAGCGCTTATGGTAGAAGTCGCTCATCACCTGTTCGAGTTCACGTTCGCGCATCTGCCCGTGGCCGATACCGATGCGCGCTTCCGGCACCAGTTCGGCGAGGTCGGCGGCGCATTTTTCGATGGTCTTCACATCGTTGTGCAGGTAGTAAACCTGACCGCCACGCAGCAGTTCACGCAGCAGGGCTTCCTTGACCGTGCTCTTGTTCTGCTCCATGACGAAAGTGCGCACCGACAGGCGTCGCGCTGGCGGCGTGGCGATGATCGACAGATCGCGCATGCCCGACACCGCCATGTTCAGCGTGCGCGGAATCGGCGTCGCGGTCAGGGTCAGAATATCGACCTCGCTGCGCAGGGCCTTGAGCTGTTCTTTCTGGCGTACGCCAAAACGGTGTTCTTCGTCGATGATCACCAGCCCGAGGTTTTTGATCTTCACATCATCGGACAGCAGCTTGTGCGTGCCGATGACGATGTCGATCTTGCCTTCCGCCAGATCGGCGATCGCCGCGTTGACTTCCTTGGCCGACTTGAAACGGCTCATCACTTCCACGGTCACCGGCCAGTCGGCGAAGCGGTCGCGGAAACTGTTGTAGTGCTGCTGGGCGAGCAGGGTGGTCGGCACCAGAATCGCCACCTGACGCCCGCCGTGCACGGCAATGAACGCGGCGCGCATGGCCACTTCGGTCTTGCCGAAGCCGACGTCGCCGCAGACCAGGCGATCCATCGGTTTCGGCGCGAGCATGTCTTCGCGCACGGCCTCGATGGTGGCTTGCTGATCGGGTGTTTCTTCGAACGGGAAACCGGCGCTGAAGGTGGCGTAATCGGCCTTCGGGTCGGCGAAGGCGTAACCTTCACGGGCGGCGCGACGGGCGTAAATGTCGAGCAATTCGGCGGCGACGTCACGCACCTGCTCGGCGGCTTTGCGCTTGGCTTTCTGCCAGGTCTCCGAGCCGAGGCGGTGCAGCGGCGCAAGCGAATCGTCGCTGCCGGTGTAGCGCGCGATCAGGTGCAGGTTGGCGACCGGCACGTAGAGCTTGGCGTTCTCGGCGTATTCGAGGGTGAGGAATTCGGCGGTCTGATTGTCGATTTCCAGAATCGTCAGGCCCAGATAACGCCCGACGCCGTGATCGATATGCACCACCGGCGCGCCTTCACGCAGTTCGGTGAGGTTCTTGATTACCGCATCGTTGCTGACGTCGCTGCGCTTCTCGCGGCGACGACGTTGCATCACTCGTTGCCCGAACAGCGGACTTTCCGCCACCAGCGCCAGCGCCGGGTCGTCGAGCAGCAGACCTTCGTCGAGCGGGGCGATGGTGATCGCCAGACGATCCTTGCTGGCAACGAAGTCCGGCCAGCTGTCGACGGTTTTCGGCCGCAGCTTCAGACGTTCCAGCAGTTCCAGCAGGACTTCGCGACGACCCGCCGATTCGGCGGTGAACAGCACACGACCGGGGAATTCTTCGAGGAAACCGGCCAGCGCCGCCAGTGGTTGCGTGGCTTTGGCTTCGATGGCCAGGTCCGGCAGCGCATGGGCCGGGAAGCGCTCACGGCCGACGCCGCTTTCAACGTCCTGCTGACTGGCAACGACGCGTGGCCAATTCTTCAGGCGCGCGAAGCAATCCTCTACCGGCAGGAACAGTTCGGCCGGTGGCAATAAAGGACGCGAAGGATCGACGCGGCGTTCTTCGTAACGATTGCGCACGTCGTTCCAGAAGTTTTCCGCCGCTTGCTCGATGCCCGGCAGCGAAAACACTTGTGTGTCCTGAGGCAGGTAATCGAACAGCGTCGAAGTTTCGTCGAAGAACAGCGGCAGGTAGTACTCGATGCCGGCCGGGGTGATACCACTGCTCAAATCCTGAAAGATCGGGCAGCGGCGAAAATCGACGTCAAAGCGCTCACGGAAACGCGCCTTGAAACGGGTGACTGCGTCTTTCTGCAACGGAAACTCGCGGGCCGGCAGCAGCTTGACCGACTCGACCTTGTCGATCGAACGCTGGGTTTCCGGATCGAACGTGCGCAGGGTTTCGATTTCGTCATCGAACAGGTCGATGCGATACGGCAGTTTGCTTCCCATCGGGAACAGGTCGATCAGCGCGCCGCGTACGGTGAACTCGCCGTGCTCGTACACCGTGTCGACATAGCGATAGCCGCTGGCTTCGAGCCGCGCGCGCATCTGTTCGACGTCGAGCTTCTGGCCGATGTCCAGCACCAGGCTGCTGCCGAGGAGGAATTTGGTCGGCGCCAAGCGATGCAGGGCGGTGGTGATCGGAACCACCAGCACGCCGTGGGCCAGTTCCGGCAGGCGGTAAAGGCTGGCGATGCGCTGGGAGATGATGTCCTGGTGCGGCGAGAACAGGTCGTAGGGCAGGGTTTCCCAGTCGGGGAAATGCAGTACGGGCAAATCCGGGGCGAAGAAACTCAGCTCCTGTTCCAGCCGTTCGGCACTTTGGCTGTCGGCGGTCAGCAGCAGGGTAAAGCGCTTGGCAGCGCTGGCAGCCTCGGCAATCGCCAGGCTGAGGGCGGCACCGGGCAGATTGCCCCAGTGCTGTTTACCTGCTTCGGCAGGGAGTAGCGGTAGACGCAGAACAGGCACGGAAGGTTGAGCTCCAGGCGTTGCGACAAAGTCGGTAATTGTAGCGGCCTCCGGTGCCGCCTGTCAGTTGCAGACTGCGTCTATCTTCATGGTTTGGACGAAATGTAGTGGTAACCATAAAAACGAGCACTTTTTTCATGATTATGTAGTGCCGAAACCGGGTGGTGTTACGGAGGGTTACAGACATCGTCTAACAGTCGTCGAAAAATTGACTGCGCTGAAAGCCCCGGTTTTACTGGGCTGGAGAAAGGCGTAAATTTTTTGAACGGGATTTTGTTACCGATTGCGCGACAAGCGCGCATTGCTGAAAGGGCTTGTCGGCGGCATAATGTAGCCCCTTTTTTCTGCCCCTACATGTGGAAGGTTACCGTGACTCAGAAGCCCGACCAGTGTCTTGGTGAATGGATCGACCGTGAAGCACTCGCAGAAGCGATGATCCCGCTTATCGGTCAGCTCTACCGCAATAACAACGTGGTTAGCTCGATCTATGGCCGCAGCCTGATCAACCAGTCTGTCATCGCGATTCTCAAAGCTCACCGCTTTGCTCGCCACCGTTCTTCGGACGACAGCGAACTCTCCGTCCACGAAACATTCCCACTGCTCAAGGCCATGAGCGAGCTCAAGCTCGGCGCGGCGTCGGTGGATCTGGGCAAGCTGGCGTTCAAATTCCGCAATGAAGGCAACGGCCGCAGCGCCGAGCAGTTCGTGCGTGAAGAGATGGCTGACGTGGTTGGCCAGCAGAACGCCTCGGCCCGCAAAGGCACCGACGTTGTTCTTTACGGCTTCGGTCGTATCGGCCGTCTGCTGGCGCGCATCCTGATCGAGAAAACCGGTGGTGGCGACGGCCTGCGTCTGCGCGCCATCGTCGTGCGCAAAGGCGCCGAGAACGACCTGACCAAACGCGCCAGCCTGCTGCGTCGCGATTCGGTACACGGTTCGTTCAACGGCACCATTACCATCGATGAAGAAAACAACACCATCACCGCCAACGGTAACCTGATCCAGGTGATCTACGCGAAGAACCCGACCGAGGTGGATTACACCCAGTACGGCATCAAAGACGCGCTGCTGGTGGACAACACCGGTGTCTGGCGTGACGCCGATGGCCTGGGTCAGCACCTGGCCTGCCCGGGTATCGACCGCGTTGTTCTGACCGCGCCTGGCAAGGGCAAGCTGAAGAACATCGTTCACGGCATCAACCACGGTGAAATCACCGCTGACGACAAGATCGTCTCGGCTGCTTCCTGCACCACCAACGCCATCGTGCCGGTGCTCAAAGCGGTCAACGACAAGTTCGGCATCATCAACGGTCACGTCGAAACCGTTCACTCGTACACCAACGACCAGAACCTGATCGACAACTTCCACAAGGGCGATCGCCGTGGCCGCAGCGCCGCGCTGAACATGGTAATCACCGAGACCGGTGCCGCTACCGCTGCTGCCAAGGCTCTGCCTGAGCTGGCCGGCAAGCTGACCGGTAACGCGATCCGTGTGCCGACGCCAAACGTGTCGATGGCCATTCTCAACCTCAACCTTGAGAAAGCCGCCACCCGTGAAGAGATGAACGAGTACCTGCGCTACATGGCGCTGCACTCCGAGCTGCACAAGCAGATCGACTTCGTCAATTCGCAGGAAGTGGTGTCGACCGACTTCGTCGGCTCGCGTCACGCCGGTGTGGTCGATGCTGAAGCGACCATCGTGCAGGACAACCGCGTCGTTCTGTACGTCTGGTACGACAACGAGTTCGGCTACAGCTGCCAGGTGGTTCGCGTAATGGAAGACATGGCTGATGTGAATCCGCCAGCGTTCCCGCGCTAAGCCTCAGGCTTGAATGAAAACGCCCCGGCATTTTGTCGGGGCGTTTTTGTTTGTGGAGTGATCGTTCCCACGCTCTGCGTGGGAGCGATCGCGCTGGCGGGTGAGATCTAGCTGGCGCCGCCAACCACAGCAGCCTGCGCCGTGCGCAACTCATGCCGGTTGCCACGGAACAATACCAACGTCGCAATCAACCCCAACACCGCCGCGCCACTGAGCCAGATGCCCGGTGCTGCCTTGTTGTCCAGCACATGAATCAGGTAGGTACACGCCGCCGGGGTAAAGCCGCCGAACGTCGCCGTCGCCAGGCTGTAAGCCAGTGAGAAACCGGTCGTGCGCACTTCCACCGGCATGATCTCGGTCAGCGCCACCACCATCGCGCCGTTGTACGAGCCATAGAGGAAGGACAGCCATAGTTCGACAATCAGCAAATGGCTGAAGCTCGGGTTCGCCACTAGCCATGACAATGCCGGATACGCAGTGAGGATCGCCAGAATCGTCGCCGCCAGCAGTAAGGGTTTACGGCCGATCTTGTCGGATACCGCGCCCATCACCGGTAGCCAGAAGAAGTTCGACAAGCCGATGCACACCGTCACCAACAGCGCATCGAGATCAGACAGGTGCAGCTCGGCCTTGCCAAACGTCGGCGTGTACGCAGTGATCAGGTAGAACGAAACCGTGGTCATCACCACCAGCGCCATGCCGGCAATGACGACGCCGAAGTTCTGGCCGATCGAGCGGACGATCTCGCCGAGGGTAGGGCGGTGGGTTCGCGCTTGGAATTCCGGAGTTTCTTCCAGCGAGCGACGGATGAAGAAAATCACCGGCACGATCATGCAGCCAATCAGAAACGGCACGCGCCAGCCCCATTCGCCCATCTGCTCCGGACTCAGCCAGTGGTTGAGGCCAACGCCGAGCAGACCGGCGAACACCACGGCTGCCTGTTGGCTGGCCGACTGCCAACTGACGAAAAAGCCTTTACGCCCCGGCGTAGAAATTTCCGCCAGATACACCGACACGCCGCCCAGTTCCACGCCCGCCGAGAAGCCTTGCAGCAAACGGCCGAACAACACCAGCAGCGGCGCGGCGACACCGAGCGTCGCGTAGCCGGGTACGCAGGCAATCAGCACTGTACCGGCGGCCATCATCGCCAAAGTGATGATCAGTCCTTTGCGCCGTCCGTGACGGTCGATATAGGCACCGAGGAAAATCGCCCCCAGCGGGCGCATCAGGAAGCCGGCACCGAAGGTCGCCAGCGACAGCATCAGCGAAGCGAAGGCGCTGTCGGTGGGGAAGAAGGTTTTGGCGATGGCCGTGGCATAGAAGCCGTAGACCATGAAGTCGAACATTTCGAGGAAGTTGCCGCTGACAACGCGAAAGATCGCTTTGCCTTTGCCCGTGGTGGAGGACATGGGAGGTACTCACTGTTCAATTTTGTATAAAGGCGTTGCAGCCATGGGGAAGCGAGCGGGCGCTTGTAGTTCATAATGGCCGCCGTGGTTTTGCGGGGAGATGAAGAATTGTTAACTGGACGCTGGTGGGGGCTTGTGGTCTTGGCGGCGGCTTCGGTCGGCTGCGGCACCGGCGATTCCCTGGAACAGGTCGGTGGCTCGACCATGGGCAGCACCTGGTCGGTCAAGTACGTGCGCCACGCCGGGGGCGCCGATCCTGCGCGCGTGCGCGGCGAAGTGCAGGCCGTCCTCGGTGAAGTCGATCAACAGCTGTCGACTTACCGAAGTGACTCCGCCATCGAACGTTTCAACGCCTTGCCCGCCGATAGCTGCCAAGCCATGCCGGCAGCGGTGCTCGAATTGGTCCGCATCGGCGAACAGCTTTCAATACAAAGTGAAGGCTCCTACGACCTGACCGTAGAGCCGCTGCTGGACCTCTGGGGATTCGGCCCGCAAGGACGCGAAGAAAAGATCCCTGATGCGGCCGCGCTGGCCGAGGTCATGCAGCGAGTCGGTCATCAGCATCTGCGCATCGACGGCGAGCAGTTGTGCAAGGACGCCGCCGTCGAAGTCGACTTCAACAGTATTGCCGCCGGTTACGCCGTGGATGCCATCGCCGCCAGATTGCAGGGCATGGGCATCGACAATTACCTGGTTGAAGCCACGGGCGAACTCAAAGCCCGGGGCAAGAAGCCGGATGGTTCAGCGTGGCGCATCGCTCTCGAAGAGCCTCGCGATGACCAGCAAGTGGCCGAGCGGATTATCGATGTCGATGGCTACGGCGTGTCCACCTCCGGTGACTACCGCCATTATTTTCTGCAGGACGGTCGGCGTTATTCTCACACCTTCGATGCACGCAGCGGGCGACCGGTCCTACACGACCTGGCGTCAGTCACGGTGATTCATCCTTCAGCGCTGATGGCCGATGGACTATCGACGCTGTTGCTGATTCTCGGGCCGGAAAGGGCGCGGGACTATGCCCAAAAGCATGACATTGCTGCATTCTTTGTCCTGCGTGCCGATACAGGTTTCGTCACCCGCAGCAGTCAGGCATTTGCGCAGCTTGTCGGCGAAAAAAACTGACCGAAGACAAGACGAAAGCTGGCGTTGTAGTGCAGGCAAAAGTAGCCTACGACGCGACCAAGGGTTAATGTGCGCGGCGTTGACGCTTCTATAGACTGTGTCCGGGTTCTTCACTGGCCCCCAATTGTTCCTTCGCGCCGCCGTTCGGCGTGATTTAGCCGCCGGTGCTGCTGGCACCGCGGCCTGTTCTGAGGAGTACGCATGGCTGTCTACAACTACGACGTGGTGGTACTGGGTTCCGGCCCGGCGGGAGAAGGCGCGGCAATGAACGCCGCCAAAGCGGGGCGCAAGGTCGCGATGGTCGACAGCCGTCGCCAGGTCGGCGGCAACTGCACCCACCTCGGCACCATCCCGTCCAAGGCACTGCGTCACTCGGTGCGGCAGATCATGCAGTTCAACACCAACCCGATGTTCCGCGCGATCGGCGAGCCACGCTGGTTCTCCTTCCCGGACGTGTTGAAAAGCGCCGAAAAAGTCATTTCCAAACAAGTCGCCTCGCGCACTGGCTACTACGCCCGTAACCGCGTCGACGTGTTCTTCGGCACCGGCAGCTTCGCCGACGAGCAAACCATCGAAGTGGTCTGCGGCAACGGCGTGGTCGAGAAGCTGGTGGCCAAGCACATCATCATCGCCACCGGTTCGCGTCCGTATCGCCCGGCGGACATCGATTTCCACCACCCGCGTATCTACGATAGCGACACCATCCTCAGCCTCGGCCACACCCCGCGCAAACTGATCGTTTACGGCGCTGGTGTGATCGGTTGCGAATACGCATCGATCTTCAGTGGTCTGGGTGTGCTGGTCGAGCTGGTCGACAACCGTGGCCAGTTGCTGAGCTTCCTCGACTCGGAAATTTCCCAGGCGTTGAGCTACCACTTCAGCAACAACAACATCACCGTGCGCCACAACGAAGAGTACGACCGCGTCGAAGGCGTGGACAACGGCGTGATCCTGCACCTGAAATCCGGCAAGAAGATCAAGGCCGACGCCTTGCTCTGGTGCAACGGCCGTACCGGCAACACCGACACGCTGGGTCTGGAAAACATCGGGGTCAAGGTCAACAGCCGTGGCCAGATCGAAGTTGACCAGAACTACCGCACCTGCGTGGAAAACATCTACGGCGCCGGTGACGTGATCGGCTGGCCAAGCCTGGCCAGTGCCGCCCACGACCAGGGCCGTTCGGCCGCTGGCAGCATCGTCGACAATGGCAGCTGGCGCTTCGTCAATGACGTGCCGACCGGCATCTACACCATTCCGGAGATCAGCTCGATCGGCAAGAACGAGCAGGAGCTGACCCAGGCGAAAGTGCCGTACGAAGTCGGCAAGGCCTTCTTCAAGAGCATGGCGCGGGCGCAGATTGCCGGTGAGCCGCAAGGCATGCTCAAGATCCTCTTCCACCGCGAAACGCTGGAAGTGCTCGGCGTGCACTGCTTCGGTTATCAGGCGTCGGAGATCGTTCACATCGGTCAGGCGATCATGAACCAGCCGGGCGAGCTGAACACCCTGAAGTATTTCGTCAACACCACGTTCAACTACCCGACCATGGCCGAAGCCTATCGGGTCGCGGCGTACGACGGCCTCAACCGGCTTTTTTGACGGGCTCCGGCCGGTGGCCTGAGCCGGCCGGGGAGACCGATTTCAGCAATTCTCAAGGGTGGCAGTGGCCAAACCGGGAAAGTCTGTAATCAGGCTGTCAACGCCGAAGTCGGCGAGTCTGCGCATCAGTGCAGGCTCGTTGACGGTCCACACCGACACATGCAGGCCCTGACGCTGCGCCTTCTGCAGGCGTTCCGGCGTACACAGCGTCCAGTTCAATGCGAGAATCTCGCAGCCGTAGCTCGCCGCGACTTTCAGCGGATCGAGCCAGGCGTATTCGGCCACCAGGCCACGGGATACGTCGGGTACCAGATCCAGCGCTGCCTTCAAGACTTCCCGCGAACTCGAAGTGATCGTCACCTTGTCGAGCAGGCCGTGGCGCTGAGCCATTTCCCGAATCGCCAGCACGGTAGTCGCCGCGCGGGTGCGTGATGCGCTTTTGACTTCCAGCTGCCAGTGCTCGAAATCACATTGCTCGAACAACTCTTCCAGCGTCGGAATCGGGCACGGCTTGATCCAGCCCGGGCCGCCCTTGCGCGCGTCGTAGGTGACCAGTTCGGCGGCGGTGTGCTCGACGACTTTGCCGCGACGGTCGGTGGTGCGTTTGAGCGTCGGGTCATGGATGACCATCAGCTCGCCGTCCTTGGACAGGTGCAGATCCAGTTCGCAGCGACGCACGCCGTGCTTGAGGCATTCCTGAAAGCTGCTCAGGGTGTTTTCCGGTGCTTCGCCCTTGGCGCCGCGGTGGCCGTAGATGAGGGTCACGGTGCTTCCTTAAGTTAAATGCCAGATTCGTTCTGTTCGCGGGCCAGACGACGTTCCTGAGCCTGCTTTTGCAAGATGTAGCGCGCGAGCAATTGGCGCTGGGCATCGGTCGGACGCTCGAACTCGGTGCCGACGTCATAGCCATCGCCCTTGGGATCGCAATGGGTGACCCGGGCACGCAGCAGCAGGCCAAGCGCCTGCGGCATCAGTACCAGTTTCACCGACAGGTGTGCGCCGGTGGCAATCGGGGTCGGGTACTGAAAGTCGATCCCGCCCTCGGAGATGATCACCGGCTGCGGCTCGCCGATTTGGCCGAGCACGGTCAGGGCGATCACCTGGCTGAGCAGGTCGATGCGTTTGTTCTGCGATTTGAGAAACGCGGCGATGGCGCGGTCGCGCTCGCTGATCTGCCGCAACAGGTGCTGCGACTCGAATTCGCTCAGGTGCAGTTCGCTGAGCAGGTTGAAGAGTGGGGAAGCATCCTGCAACACTTCCTGACCTGCGGCTTCGGGAGCGGACAGGGGCCGAATTTCCAGTGCGATCGTGTCCTCGATACGGTAGTATTCGCGGCGATCTTCTTCATCTAATGTCGACATGGCGAACCCATGGTAGCGGCGGTGGTCTGAGTGTAAAGCTGGTTTTCGACCCCCGCCACAAGGACGTTCCTTTTCCCTCCGAACAAGCCCCGACATGTTCAGACCTCTCTTCGTATTTATCGGCACGCGTTATACCCGTGCAAAGCGTCGCAATCATTTTGTGTCATTCATTTCCCTGACTTCGATGATCGGGCTCGCCCTTGGCGTGGTCGTGATGATCGTCGTGCTGTCGGTGATGAACGGCTTCGATCATGAGATGCGCACCCGCGTGCTGGGCATGGTGCCCCACGCTACTCTCGAGACCGGCGAGCCGATCAATGACTGGCAAAGCCTGGCCGACAAGGTCAAGCAGAACCGGCAGGTGACGGCGGTGGCGCCGTTCACCCAGATGCAGGGCCTGCTGACCAACAACGGTCAGGTTTCCAAGGTGTTGCTCAACGCCATTGATCCTGCGCTGGAGCGCAATGTGTCGATCATCGACAACTTCATGAAGCAGGGCAAACTCGACGACCTGACGCCCGGCAGCTTCGGCATCGTCATCGGCGACAAGGCCGCCACCAAGCTCGGCGTCGGCATTGGCGACAAGGTCACTTTCGTTGCGCCCGAGGTCAGCGTGACCCCGGCCGGCATGTTCCCGCGCATGAAGCGCTTCACCGTGGTCGGGATTTTCCATGTCGGCGCCGGTGAGCTCGACGGCTACCTCGGCGTGACCAATCTGCAGGATCTGGCGAAAATGCATCGCTGGAAAGCCGATCAGGTGCAGGGCCTGCGTCTGAAGTTCGACGACCTGTTCCAGGCCCCGCGCGAGGCGTGGAACATTGCCCAGCAGCTCGGCGAAGATCGTTACTACGCCCGCGACTGGACCCGCACCCACGGCAACCTGTATCAAGCGATCCGCATGGAAAAAGCCATGATCGGGCTGCTGTTGCTGCTGATCGTCGCCGTCGCCGCGTTCAACATCATTTCCACGCTGGTGATGGTGGTGAACGACAAGAAGGGCGACATCGCCATTCTGCGCACCCTTGGCGCCACTCCGGGCACGATCATGCGCACGTTCATGGTTCAGGGCACAGTGATCGGCGTGGTCGGCACGGCGATTGGCGCGGTGGTCGGGATCCTCGCGGCACTGAATGTCAGTGCGGCCATTTCGGCGCTTGAAGGGCTGATCGGCCACAAGTTCCTTAATGCTGACGTGTATTTCATTGATTATCTTCCTTCGCAGGTCCAGAGCCAGGACGTCGTCATGGTCTGCGCCGCTGCGTTGGTCCTGAGTTTCCTCGCCACCCTGTATCCCGCCTGGCGTGCCGCGCGCACCCAGCCGGCGGAGGCGTTACGTTATGAGTGAGTCGGGCATGAGTGAACAAGCAATTCTGAGCTGCCGTAACCTGGGCAAATCCTACGAGGAGGGTCCGGAGTCGGTACAAGTGCTGGCCGGCCTGCAACTGGAGTTGCACCCGGGCGAACGTGTGGCGATCGTGGGTAAATCCGGTTCCGGCAAAAGTACCTTGCTCAACCTGCTCGGCGGCCTCGATACGCCGAGCAAAGGCAGTGTCTGGCTCGACGGCGAAGAGCTGTCGGCATTAAGCGAGAAAAAGCGTGGCCTGCTGCGCAATCGCGCGCTTGGTTTCGTTTATCAGTTTCACCATTTGCTGCCGGAATTCACCGCGCTGGAAAACGTCTGCATGCCGCTGTTGATCGGCAAGACCGCCATCCCGGAGGCGCGTCAGCGTGCCACGGCATTGCTGGAGCGCGTCGGTCTGGGCCATCGTCTGGAACACAAACCGGCCGAGCTGTCCGGCGGCGAACGTCAGCGCGTGGCCATCGCCCGTGCCCTGGTGAACAACCCGGGGCTGGTGATGCTCGATGAGCCAACCGGTAACCTCGACCTGCACACCGCCGAAGGCATTCAGGATCTGATGCTGGAGCTGAGCACTTCGATGCGCACGGCGTTCCTGGTGGTGACGCACGACATGAACCTGGCTCGCCAGATGGATCGCGTTCTGCAGCTGCAGGAAGGCTGCCTGACCCCCATCTGACTGGCTGAAACCCGGCGCCCGTAACGGTGCCGGGTCTTTTATTTCTATACGGTGCCCCAGCGAATGTTCAGACCGTTATCGATCTTTATCGGCACGCGCTATACCCGCGCCAAGCGCCGCAATCGCTTTGTTTCGTTCATTTCGATGACCTCGATGATCGGCCTCGCCCTCGGCGTGCTGGCGATGATCGTGGTGCTGTCGGTGATGAACGGCTTTCAGCGCGAAATGAGCTCGCGCATCCTCGGCATGGTGCCCCATGCCACTATCGTTGGCGTCAAGCCGATCGATGACTGGCAGCCGGTGGCCGCCGCCGCGATGAAAAATCCCGAAGTGACGGCCGCCGTGCCGTTCACCGAAATGGAAGGCATGCTGTCCTACAAGGGTTCGATGCAGCCGATTCAGATCAGCGGCGTTGATCCGGCCCAGGAAGGCAAGGTGTCGATCGTTGCCCAGCACATCGTGCAGGGGCGTCTCGATGCCTTGAAGCCGGGCGAATTCGGTGTGGTGATCGGTGAAATCACCGCGCGGCGTTTCCGCCTCAATGTCGGCGACAAGATCACTCTGATCGTCCCGGAAGTCAGCACCGCGCCGGGCGGTATCACCCCGCGCATGCAGCGCCTGAATGTGGTGGGCGTGTTCAAGGTCGGCGCCGAGCTGGACGGTTCGATGGGCCTGATTCATGTCGCCGATGCCGCGACCATGCAGCACTGGCAACCGAATCAGGTGCAGAGCGTGCGTCTGGCGGTCAAGGATCTGTACGCCGCGCCGAAGGTGTCTGCGGACATTGCCAGTGGCCTCGGCGCTGACTTCAAGGCAGACGACTGGACTCACACCCAGGGCAGCCTGTTCAGCGCGATGAAGATGGAAAAAACCATGATCGGCCTGCTGTTGCTGATGATCGTCGCGGTGGCGGCGTTCAACATCATTGCGACGCTGATCATGGTGGTGAACGACAAGGGCGCCGACATCGCGATCCTGCGCACGATCGGCGCCACGCCCCGGCAGATCATGGCGATCTTCATGGTGCAGGGCACGGTGATCGGCATTGCCGGCACCATCATTGGCGGCGTGCTGGGCGTGATTGCGGCGCTCAATGTCAGCGAACTGGTCGGCTGGGTCGAGCGTGTGACCGGCCAGCATATCTTCAGTTCGGACGTGTATTTCGTCAGCAACCTGCCTTCGGAACTGCAGGGCGGCGATGTGCTGTTGATCTGCTCGGCGGGATTCATTCTGAGCTTCCTGGCCACGGTGTATCCGGCGTGGCGGGCGGCGAAGATCGAACCGGCGCATGCGCTGAGATACTCGTAACCTTAAGACCGCCTTCGCGAGCAGGCTCGCTCCCACGGTTGGAATGCATTTCCCTGTGGGAGCGAGCCTGCTCGCGAAGGGGCCGGACCTGCTGGCCTCAGTTCTGCTTCGGTAACTGGATCACAAACCGCGTAAACCCCGCCTCCGATTCGCAATGAATCGTCCCGCCATGGGCACGCACGATCGACTGGGTGATCGCCAGACCCAACCCCGCATGCTCACTGCTGCCTTCCTGCCGCGCCGGATCCGCTCGATAGAAGCGGTCAAACAGACGTGGCAGTAATTGCGCTGAAACCCCCTCGCCACTGTTTTCGACGCAGACGCGCACGATCTCCCCCTCGTCGACGATGCTCAAGCGCACATAATCCTCGGCCGGGGTAAACCGCAGCGCGTTATCCAGCAGATTCGACAAGGCCCGGCGCAACATGCCGCGATCACCTTCGATTCGCGCCTCGCCTTCACGGCTCAAACTCACGCCGGCGTCTTCCGCCAATGGCGCAAAAAACTCCAGCAGCATGTCAGCTTCATCCGCCAGCTCCAGTGGTTCGCGCTTGGGCATCAGCAAGCCGTGGTCAGCCTTGGCCAGGTAGAGCATGTCGTTGACCAGTTGCGCCATCCATTGCAGTTCTTCGAGGTTGCTGTGCAGCGCTTCGCGGTAATCCTCCAGTGCCCGTGGGCGGGTGAGGGTGACCTGGGTGTGGGTCAGCAGATTCGACAACGGTGTGCGCAGTTCATGGGCGATGTCGGCGGAGAACGCCGAGAGGCGCTGAAACGAGTCGTCGAGGCGTGCGAGCATGGCGTTGAAGCTGTGGGCCATTTCCGCAAGCTCTGGCGGCATCTTCTCTTCAGGCAGGCGGGCATTCAGCGATTGCGCAGAAATCCCACGTGCCACCGCGCTCATCCGCCGCAACGGGCGCAGACCACTGCGCGCCGCCCAAGCGCCGAGCAGGGCGGTAGCCAGCGCTGACAGGCCGACGGTCAGCCAGATCAGATGCTGCATGCGCGTAAGAAAATGCTGGTGATGGGTGATGTCCAGCAGCAGCGTCAGTTGCGGCGAATCCGCTGTGTCCGGGTAGAGCGGGGCGCGCAGCACGCGGTAATCGGTGCCGTCATGGCTGATGGTCGACAGGCCGGTTTGCAGGGGCAGATTCTTCGGAATCTGCACCGAGCTGTCGTACCAGTGCTGCCCGTCGCCACTGGTGATGCGCAACGACAGATCCGCCTGCCGGCTGAGTTCATCGGCCAGCCGCGCCTCGCGCTGGGCAGGTTGGAGATCCTGCAAGGCGCGGCGCAGGCCGATCAGTTTCGTCTCCAGTTGTTGCTGGTCAAGCTCGATGAAGTGCGCCTCGCTGGCGCGGTCGAACAGCACCCCGGCGAACAGCGAGACCACCGCAGTGCAGGCGGCAAACAACAGTGCCAGGCGCGTGCTCAAGGACCAACGACGCATCACAGCGAACGCTCTTCGAGCACGTAACCCATGCCGCGCACGGTGTGGATCAACTTGTTGGGGAAGTCATCGTCGATCTTCAGGCGCAAGCGGCGTATCGCCACTTCGATGACGTTGGTGTCGCTGTCGAAATTCATGTCCCAGACCTGCGAGGCGATCAGCGATTTGGGCAGGACTTCACCCTGACGGCGCAGGAGCATTTCCAGCAGGGCGAACTCCTTGGCGGTCAGGTCGATGCGCTGGCCGCTGCGTTCGACCCGGCGGCGGATCAGATCCAGGCGCAGATCGGCCAGTTGCAGACTGGTTTCCTGGGCGATCGCGCTGCCGCGCCGCAACAGGCTGCGCACCCGCGCGAGCAGCTCGGAAAAGGCGAACGGCTTGACCAGATAATCGTCGGCGCCCAGTTCGAGGCCGTGAACCCTGTCCTCCACGGCGTCTTTGGCGGTGAGAAACAGTACCGGCGTGTCGAGGCCGGCGCTACGCACCGCTTGGAGAATCTGCCAGCCACTGCGCCCGGGCAGCATTACATCGAGGATCAACAGCGCGTAGTCGCCGCTCAAGGCCAATTGCTGGCCGCTGATCCCGTCAGCCACCAGCTCGGTATTGAATCCGGCCTCGGTCAGGCCCTGACGCAGGTATTGGCCGGTTTTCGCTTGGTCTTCGACGATCAACAGTTTCATGGGCGACTCGGGCGGGGTTGGTATTTGGAAGGGCGAAGGCGTTATACCGTGAGATCCGGCGATGAGCGCCAAGCTGACAAAGTTGTAATCTGCCTGTCAGGTCGATGCCAGTCCTGGGTGGTTAGAGTTTCCCACAGGCTGAACCTTCTCTTGTTGGAGTACGACCATGTTTTTGCGCACCTCGCTGAAAATAGCCACCTGTCTGCTGGCATTGAGTTCGCCAGTCTGGGCGACACCGGTGCACACCTTCGCCTTCGGCCAGCCGGCAGCGGCGAGCCAGGCCACGCGCAGTATCGAAATCGTCATGGGCGACATGAACTTCGACCCGAAAGCCATACAGGTCAAGGCCGGTGAGACCATTCGCTTTGTGCTGGTGAATAAAGGCCAGTTACTGCACGAATTCAACCTCGGTGATGCGGCGATGCATGCCAGTCACCAGCAGGAAATGTTGCAGATGCAGCAAAGCGGCATGCTCACGCCGACAGGCATGAAAGAAATGTCCCACGACATGGCAGGCATGGATCACGCGGCGATGGGGCATGGCATGCAGCATGACGACCCCAACAGCGTACTGGTCGAGCCGGGCAAAACCGCCGAGTTGACCTGGACCTTCAGCAAGGCCACGGCGCTCGAGTTTGCCTGCAATATCCCCGGGCATTATCAGGCGGGCATGGTCGGCAAACTGACAGTCAGTCAGTAAGCACTCAAAGGCGCGGGCAAAGGCTGGTAGAATCCGCTGATTCTTCAGTCAGGTTTCCGCCATGCATCCCGCAGCCGAACATTCGCCGCTGGGCAAATCCAGCGAATACATTGCCACGTACACGCCGTCCCTGTTGTTCCCTATTCCGCGCACCGCGAAATGGGCCGAGCTGGGCCTGACCGCCGAAACCCTGCCGTATAAAGGCGTGGATTTCTGGAACTGCTTCGAGCTGTCGTGGCTGCTGCCCTCGGGCAAACCGGTGGTGGCGATTGCTGAATTCAGCATCCCGGCGGACTCGCCGAACATCATCGAATCGAAGTCGTTCAAGCTTTACCTCAACTCGCTGAACCAGACGCCGTTCGCCGACGTCGCCACATTGCAAGCGACGCTGGTCAAGGATCTGTCCGCCGCTGCCGGCAAACCGGTGGGCGTGCGGGTGCGCAGTCTGAAGGACGTCGAAGCCGAAGGTGTGGTGGCGTTGCCGGGCGTGTGCATCGACGATCTGGATATCAGCGTCAGCAATTATGAGCACCCGCGTCCGGAGCTGCTGCGTTGCGATGATTCGCGGATCGTTGAAGAGAGCGTGCACAGCCACCTGCTCAAATCCAACTGCCCGGTGACCAGCCAGCCGGACTGGGGCAGCGTCGTGGTGGAATATCGCGGCGCGGCGCTGGATCACGCCAGCCTGCTGGAGTACATCGTCAGCTTCCGCCAGCATTCGGACTTCCACGAACAATGCGTGGAGCGGATTTTCCTCGATCTGCAGCGGTTGTTGAAACCTGAAAAGCTCACTGTGTTTGCACGTTACGTTCGCCGGGGTGGGCTGGATATCAATCCGTATCGCAGTACCGAAAGCGTACAGCTGCCGAATCATCGGCTCGTACGTCAATAAAGATCCTGAGTGTGCGATATCCAATGTGGGAGCGAGCCTGCTCGCGAATGCGGTGTGTCATTCAACGATGATGTCGACTGACACGACGCCTTCGCGAGCAGGCTCGCTCCCACAAGGGCTTGCATGCACATTTTGCAAATGAAAAAGCCCTGCCATCGCTGGCAGGGCTTTTTTGTGCGGCGGGGCGTCAGATGCCCATGCTGCCCAGCGTATTCATGATATTGCGCAGGGTGCCGGCGATCGCCGGGTGTTCAACTTCGAAGCGCTCGACCGCCAGGTTCACGCCGTCGGCGATGCTCGCGTCCTGGGTGGCAGTTTCCAGCTGGATTTCCGATTCGATCTGCGCCATCAGCGCATGCAGATCCTCACGCTCGGCTTCCGACAGCGGTGGATTGTGTTCCAGCTGCTCGCGCAGGGTATCGAGCTGTTTTTGCAGTTCTTGGGCGGGCATGGTGGTTTCCTTTTATCAATAGGCACTGGCATTGACCGCAGCCACGCGCCAAAGGTCTATGGCTGACCTTTAGATTAATCCACTCTTGGTAAACCTGCATGACGCCGATCAGGGCTTTTCGCCTTTGGCGCGGCGCAGGCTGATGTCGGCGAGGCAGGCGTCCAGTTCGCCGAGATGATCGATTACCGAATGCACGCCCAGGCTGAACAACTGCACGGTGGCCTTGCCGCGCAACTTTTCGCGTTCCTTTTGTGACAAAGCCTGCCACTCGCTCGGGCTCAGGCCGCATAGCGAGCCACAGGACGCCAGGCCAATCGTCCATAACCCGGCATTCAGACCGGCCTGTAACAGGCGCGGCTCACCACTGACCAGCACGCAGCCGTCGAGGCGGTCGATGTTCAGATCCATCAACGCTTGCCAGCAGGCGTTGGGGGCGGGCCACGGATTCATTGTTGCTGAATGTTGCGTCGGTTTGATCCAGTCTGGCAGCGAGGAGGCCAGTGGCTGAGCGAGGGCAGGGGGCAATTCGTCGAGCCACGCGCAGGGAATTCCCTGGCGCTGCAAACTTTTCAGGCTATCGAGTGCGCCGGGTGTAGTTTTGGCATGTTCCGGCTGGGCGTTGAACTCTTGCGCGGCGCGGGCACCGAAATCCACCAGGCAACCGCTCAGGCCGAACAGCACGGCAGTCAGGCCGGGCGCGGCGACGGGCAAGGTTTCGGCGTGAGTCATGGCAACGTCCCTGAAATAACGCTCAAGACTAGGGCGCTGGGGTGACAGTTGCATGACAGCCGAGTGAAACCCTGCGTAGGAAACTTCCTGCATATCCTTGCAGCGGCGCACTGCCCAAATCGGCGTTTATGCTTATACTAGCGGCCTTAATGCCCGGGCCGAGAGGACCGCGCCAGTATCGAATCCAAGGAGTTTTTCTATGCGCTGGAGCCCTTCGCTCACTCAGCTAAGTGTATGTGCCAGCCTGTTGCTGGCGCCGTTCGCCACCCAGGCGGCCACCGAAGAAGACCCTTGGGAAAGCGTCAACCGGCCGATTTTCCAGTTCAACGACTTCGTTGACACTTACGCGCTGAAGCCTTTGGCCCAGGGTTATGAGTTCATCACCCCGCAGTTCGTTGAAGACGGCATTCACAATATGTTCCGCAACGTCGGTGACGTGACCAACCTGGCGAACAACATCCTCCAGGCCAAACCGGCTGCAGCGGGCGTTGATACCGCCCGACTGATTTTCAACACCACCTTCGGTCTGCTCGGCTTCTTCGACGTCGGCACCAAGATGGGCTTGAACCGCAGCGACGAAGACTTCGGTCAGACGCTCGGCTATTGGGGCGTGGGCAGCGGCCCATACGTGATGCTGCCGCTGATGGGGCCGAGCACCCTGCGTGACGCACCGTCGAAATACGTCGACAGCTTCACCGGCGCGTACCGCTACATCGACCACGTGCCGACGCGTAACTCGATCTTCGGCCTGAACATCGTCGACACCCGCGCCAGCCTGCTGTCGAGCGAGAAGCTGATCAGCGGCGACAAATACACCTTCATCCGCAATGCTTACCTGCAAAACCGCGAGTTCAAGGTGAAGGACGGTCAGGTCGAAGACGATTTCTGATTTCGACCGGCGACAGAAAGGCGACCCTCGGGTCGCCTTTTTTGTCCGCGCCAGAGCGTCACCGGCGACTGCCGCTACCTTCCATCGGGTTACCGTTGGAGCGGTTCTTATAACTCCCGGTGATTTGACAAACAAAGACGTCAAGCGACAATCGGCGCATGCTTGAAACGCTCTGCGGATGGGAGTACCGTCTGCGCCTTAGAAGGGCACCTCTGTTTAAAACCGCGCGCCAGGCGAATGCTTGAAAGCGCTGCAACAGAGAGGCTAGAAAGCGAATCCAGTAGTCTGCGCAGGGCCGATGCCCCGCTCACTACGCCAACCTAATTCTGGCGCCGTTTGCCCACATGCCAAAAACCAGTGCCACGCTGCTGATAATCGATGATGACGAGGTAGTGCGCGCGAGCCTCGCGGCCTATCTGGAAGACAGTGGTTTCAGCGTCCTGCAGGCCGGCAACGGTCAACAGGGTCTTCAGGTATTCGAGCAAGACGAGCCCGATCTGGTCATCTGCGATCTGCGCATGCCGCAGATGGGCGGTCTCGAACTGATCCGTCAGGTCACCGAGCGCTCACCCGATACGCCGGTGATCGTGGTCTCGGGTGCCGGGGTGATGAACGACGCGGTCGAGGCCCTGCGCCTGGGCGCGGCGGATTACCTGATCAAGCCTCTCGAAGATCTGGCTGTGCTCGAGCACTCCGTGCGCCGGGCCCTGGATCGTGCGCGGCTGCTGCTGGAAAACCAGCGCTACAGCGAGAAGCTGGAAAAGGCCAACCGCGAGCTTGAAGCCAGCCTGAACCTGCTCCAGGAAGACCAGAACGCCGGTCGCCAGGTGCAGATGAACATGCTGCCGGAAAGCCCGTGGAGCATCGACGAATTCAATTTTGCCCACCAGATCATTCCGTCGCTGTACCTGTCGGGTGATTTTGTCGACTATTTCCGCGTTGACGAGCGCCGGGTCGCGTTTTATCTGGCGGATGTTTCCGGGCATGGCGCGTCATCAGCCTTTGTCACTGTGCTGTTGAAGTTCATGACCACGCGGTTGCTTTTCGAATCGAAACGCAGCGGTACCTTGCCGGAGTTCAAGCCTTCGGAAGTGCTCGGTCATATCAACCGGGGGCTGATCAGTTGTAAGCTGGGTAAACACGTCACAATGGTCGGTGGAGTCATCGACGAGGAGACCGGTTTGTTGACCTATAGCATCGGCGGCCATCTGCCTTTGCCTGTGTTGTACACGCCTGACAGTGTTCGTTATCTCGAAGGCCGTGGCCTGCCGGTGGGGCTTTTCAATGAAGCCACTTACGAAGACCACGTGCTTGAGCTGCCGCCGACGTTCAGCCTGACGCTGATGTCTGATGGCATTCTGGACCTTTTGCCGGAAGCAACGCTCAAAGAAAAAGAGGCTGCTTTGCCCGAACGGGTGAAGTCAGCGGGCGGCAGCCTGGATGGTCTGCGGCAAGTGTTTGGTTTGGCCACGCTAGGGGAGATGCCGGATGATATCGCCCTGTTGGTGTTGAGCAGGAATCTTTAATGAGTACCGGTAGAATCCAGTTCGCCGAGCAGGACGGCACCTTCGTCCTGAAGTTCGTCGGTGAAGTTCGCCTGACCCTGTGTTCGGCGTTGGATGCGACTATTGAGAAAATCTTCACCGCGCTGAATTTCAACGCGATCGTGATCGATTTGACCGAAACCCGCAGCATCGACAGCACCACCCTGGGCTTGCTGGCCAAACTGTCGATCCTGTCGCGGCAGAAGGTCGGCCTGTTGCCGACGGTTGTCACCACCCACGAAGACATCACCCGTCTGCTGCAATCGATGGGCTTCGAGCAGGTGTTCAACATCGTCAATCACCCGGTGCCGTGCCCGGAGTGCCTGGACGACCTGCCGGATCAGGACCAATCCGAAGACGCGGTGCGAATCAAGGTGTTGGAAGCGCACAAGATTCTCATGGGCCTGAACGATTCCAATCGTGAAGCGTTTCATGATCTGGTCAATGCGCTGGAGCGGCATTGATCCAGTGAATTGAGGATGCATGGGCCGGCCTCTTCGCGAGCAGGCTCGCTCCCACATTTTGATCAGCAGTTACCATAAAAAAGGGCGAACCCTCACAGGTTCGCCCTTTTTGCATTCTACAAATCAAATCACAGCTTGGCCTGCAGCAATGCTTCCAGTTTTTCCTGATCGCGGGCGAACTGACGGATGCCTTCAGCCAGTTTCTCGGTGGCCATCGCGTCTTCGTTGGACAACCAGCGGAATTGCGCTTCGTTGAGGCTCAGACGCGCTTCACCGGCATTGCCCGGCGCCAGTTTGCGTTCCAGCTTGCCGGTGTCGGCGGCGAGCTTCTCCAGCAGTTCCGGGCTGATGGTCAGGCGATCACAGCCAGCCAGTTGCTCGATCTGGTTGATGTTACGGAAGCTGGCGCCCATGACCACGGTCTTGTAGTCGTTGGCCTTGTAGTAGTTGTATATGCGCGTCACCGACTGCACGCCCGGATCATCAGCGCCGGTGTAGTCGTTGCCGTTGGCTTTCTTGTACCAGTCGTAGATACGGCCCACGAACGGCGAAATCAGGAACACCCCGGCGTCAGCGCAGGCGGCCGCCTGGGCGAAGGAGAACAGCAGGGTCAGGTTGGTCTGGATGCCTTCCTTCTCGAGGATCTCGGCGGCGCGGATGCCTTCCCAGGTCGAGGCGATCTTGATCAGCACGCGGTCGCGGCCGACGCCGGCCTTGTCGTACAGCTCGATCAGACGATGCGCACGCTTGAGGATCGCATCCTGGTCGAAGGACAGGCGCGCATCCACTTCGGTGGAGATGCGGCCCGGAACCACGTTGAGAATTTCCTTGCCCACTGCGACGCCGAAACGGTCGCTGGCCAGGCCGACATCGCCCTTGCAGTCGCGAACGCAATCGTTCAGCAGTTCGGCGTAACCGTGAATGGCCGAAGCCTTGAGCAGCAGGGAAGGGTTGGTGGTGGCATCGGTCGGTTTGACTCGGGCGATCGCTTCGAAGTCGCCGGTGTCGGCAACCACGGTGGTGAACTGTTTGAGTTGTTCCAGCTTGGAAGTCATGGGCGTGCTCTATCCTATGGGTCTGAAGACATTACCCGAGCGCTGACGGGCACTCAAGGGTGCATTCGTGGATCGATGGCCCCTGCGGCAACAACCTGAAAACGATTGTTTGAAAGGTGGGGCGCGGTGTCGCTGAATACGATGCCAAAACAGCCCACAGGTTCAAAGCAACCGACCTGTGAACAGACCGGTTGTCCAAGGTTTACTCAGCGTTCAACAGACCTTCTACCGACAAGCGTGCCGGTTTTGGCTGGCCGTCAGAGGTGAGAAAGCCGAAGTTCTTTTCGCGATCGTTGCTGCCCGAATCACTGTTCCGCCATTCATAGATAGAGGTCAGGGGAATATTGAGGCGTTTAACGTCGGTAATAAACGCGTTGATCTTGGTCGCTTGTCCTTCAGGGCCACCGTTGGAGGCGAGGGCCGAAACCCCCCATTCACTGATGACCCCCGGCAGATTGAAGTTCTGCTGGATGAACGTCTGCGCGTTGCTGATCTGCGTGGCGGTCATGCCGTAAGGGTGATAGGACACGGCGTTCAAGCATTTGGGGTAATCGCTGACGATACTTTTCATCGCCACCGTCGACGCCGAGCCCGCGCTTGGCGGCCGGGCGAAGCCGAAACCGACCCGTGGCGTCGTCTGCGGCTGACCTTCGAAGGCCTTGCACATGCCGGCCATGAACGGCACGAAGGTGGTATCGAAATTGCGCGTCGGCCAATAGGTTTCCAGGTCCGGCTCGTTCCAGATTTCGATCGCCACCAATTGCGAACTCCAGGTTTTTTCCAGCCCGGTCACGGTGTTGGCGAACTTACCGCCGGCGGCGTTCAGCTCCTCCGGCGACGTGGCCGGCAATGCCTTGATCGCGCGCACCGTCAGCAGCACTGGCAGGCCGGCGGAAGCGGCGGCGGCGAAGGCGTCGCTGACCTGTTTCTGATACGTCTTGGCGGTGAGGCTGTCGCTCCACACACCGAAGCGCACAAAGCTGAAGCCGGCGGCCTTGATTTGTGCGGCATCGGCGGCGGTGAAGCTCTGGATTTTCACCTGCACGCCGATGGTTTTTGCTGGAAGGTTGGGGAACAGCTCACTGGCGTGAACCTGGCTGGTGGCGCCGAGCGCCATCAGGGCGAGGGCGGCGAGTTTATTGCGCTGTGCTGTTTTCATGTCTGCTCTCCTGAAGAGAATGACAACTACGAATATTTGTCCCGTTACTCAATTTCCGATAACGGTGGTGGCACTAAGTGCGCGAATGTTATTTTTTGTCAGGAAAACAGCAACTGAAAATCACAGTTATTTTTAGTCCGCTAATTGTGGTTGGGGCGGATTAAAACGCTGTGGTACTTAATGTTCCTGTACTAACAGGGCGAAGCTATTTCTGAGTGCAGGAAAGTCGTGAGGGTTCATTAACTTTCACGGCATGTTGGCTGTTTGATATTACACAGGAAAGCAAGACTTGTTCAAAAAGATCCTCGTTGTCTGCGTGGGCAATATATGCCGAAGTCCGACGGCTGAACTGCTGCTGCGCAACGCTCTGGGCCAGTCCGCTATCACCGTGTCCTCAGCCGGCCTGTCCGCCCGCGTGGGCGAGGGCGTGGAAGCCTCGGCGCGGCAGGTTCTCGAAGAGCACGGGCATTGCGCGGAGGCTTTCAAGGCGCGGCAACTGACCTCGGACATCGTCAATGACTCGGACCTGATCCTGGTCATGGAAAAAGCTCACGTCAATCAAGTGCTGAAGATTGCCTCGCACGCCCGAGGCAAAGTGTTTCTGCTCGGTAAATGGCAGAGCGAGCGCGAAATACATGATCCGTATCGTCAAGGCAAAGCCGCGTTTATTCATGCCCACGCATTGATTGAAGATGCTGTTAGTTCATGGGCGAAACGTCTCGGGCATTGATGAATATTCTTCAGAACAGTAAATGGTAAGAACAGACTTATGCAGTTACCGTCCGTAATCGGCACCCGCGACAATGATCAAGACAGTATTGATCTGCTCGGCATCTTCGGCAGCCTGATCGACCAGAAGTGGCTGATCGGCGCGCTGACCGGTGCCTTCATGGTCACCGGCGTCGCCTATGCGGTTCTGGCAACGCCCGTGTACCTGGCGAACGCGCTGGTGCAGGTCGAACCGAAAAAGAACGACATGCTCGGTTTCTCCGACCTCAACAGCATGCTCGGCGGGCAATCGCCGTCGGTGACCGAAATCGGCATCATCAAATCCCGCGCGGTGATCGGCAAAACCGTTGACGACCTGCGCCTGGATATCGACGTCACCCCCAACACGTTCCCGTTGATCGGCGGCTTTCTTTCGCGGCGTTATCGCGGAGACAGCGAGACCAGCGTCGCGCCGCCGCGTTTCGGTTTGAACAGTTATGCCTGGGGCGGCGAACGTCTGGAATTCACTCGGCTGCAATTGCCGAAAGATTTGCTCGGCAAGAAACTCACCCTGATCGCCGGCGAGCAGCAGCGCTTTGAGCTGTTCGATGAAAACGACAATCTGCTCGCCGAAGGCGTCGCCGGCGAAGCGTTTGCCAATGACGGTGTAGAAGGGCAGATCGCGCACTTGTCGGCCAACCCCGGCACGCGTTTTCAGGTGGTGCGCAATCCACGCATCGTGACTATCCAGGGCTATCAGGACGCGCTGGATATCTCCGAACAGGGCAAAGAGTCGGGGATCATTCGTCTGGCGCTGGCCAGCTCGGACGCGGCCGAGGCGGTGAAGATCCTCAACAAGATCGCCTCGCTCTACGTCGAGCAAAACGTACGGCGCACTTCGGCGGAAGCCGCGCAGAGCCTCGCATTTCTGCAAAGCCAGTTGCCCCAGGTCAAGCGTGATCTGGCCAAGGCCAGCGACGCCTTGAATGCCTACCAGACCCACGGCAAGACCGTGAACATCTCGCTGGAAACCCAGTCGGTGCTGGGTCAGTCGGTGGCGCTGGAAACGCGCATCTCCGAGCTGAAAATGCAGCAGGCCGAACTTGATCGCAAGTTCACCAAACAGCACCCGGCCTATCGCGCCTTGATGACGCAGATCGGCGAGCTGACCCAGCAGCAGAAATCCCTCGAAGGCAAGGTTCAGGACTTGCCGGCCACCCAGCAGGAACTGCTCAACCTGACCCGCGACGTCGAGGTGGCTTCGCAGATCTACACGCAGTTGCTGAACAAATCCCAAGAGCTCGACATCGTCCGCGCCGGGGCCGTCGGCAACGTGCGCCTGATCGACACTGCCGATGTCGACATGACCAATCCGATCAAACCGAAGAAACCACTGATCGTGCTGATCGCGACATTGCTCGGCGCGTTTGTCGGCGTGGCGCTGGTGCTGCTGCGCAAATCCCTCAGCCGAGGCCTTGAAGGCCCGGAAGGCATCGAGCAGTTGGGCCTGCCGGTTTACGCGTCGATTCCCTACAGCGCCTTGCAGGAAGAAGAGGACAACAGAAAGGGCCGCGCCCGCGACGGCGTCGACAAGCCTGCGTACCTGCTGGCGCTGCGCAACCCGACCGATCTGTCGATCGAATCGATCCGCAGCCTACGCACCTGCCTGCACTTTGCCGGGCTCGATTCGACCAACAACCGCATCATGATTTCCGGGCCGAGCCCGCAGGTCGGCAAGACCTTCGTTTCGTCCAACCTTGCGGCGGTCATGGCCCTGAGCGGCCAGCGCGTGGTGCTGATCGATGCCGACATGCGCAAAGGGCACCTGCACAAAACCCTCAACACGCCGATCAGCAACGGTCTGTCCGACCTGCTGGTCAAGCGCTGCACCCTTGAGCAGGCGATCAACAAAGTCGAAGTCGACAACCTGCATTTCATCAGCCGGGGGCAAGTGCCGCCCAATCCTTCCGAGCTGCTGATGCACGCCAACTTCCGCGAACTGCTGGCGCAACTCAGCGAGCGCTACGACCTGGTGATCATCGACACGCCGCCGCTGTTGGCAGTGACCGATGCCGCCATCGTCGGTCGCGAAGCCGGCATCAGTCTGATCGTTACTCGCTTCGGGGTGAACCCGGCCAAAGAGATCGAACTGACCATTCGCCGCTTCGCCCAGAACGGCATCGAGTTGAAAGGCGCGGTGTTCAACGGCGTCGAGAAGCGCGCGGCCAGCTATTACGGCGGCACTGGCTATTACAACTACGAATACGCGTCCGACAAATCCTGATGGTTGCCGATTGTTCTTTCCTGTTTGAAGTGGGTGAGTTGTGAAAAAAATACTGCACGTGGCAGAGACGATCAAAGGTGGCGTGGCGACGGTGATCCGCACGATCTCGGCATCCCCCGAAGATGACGCAGCGAATTATCAACTGGTCTATCTGGTACCCGAGGATCAGGCCAAGGAGCTGCACGGCATCGCCCCGCAACAAGTGCGCACCTTCCCGCGCAGCGGTCGCAACGTGCCATCGCTGCTGCGTTTCGCCTGGCGCCTGAGCCAGGTGCTGCTCAAGGAAAAGCCCGACGTCGTGCATTTGCACAGCACCTTTTCCGGGGTGATCGGCCGTGTGGTGTGTGTGCTGTTGCGACCATGGCGCAAGCCGAAAATCGTCTACTGCCCGCACGCGTTTTCGTTCCTGATGGAAAGCTCTCCGACCAAGCAGAAGGTCTATGCGTGGATCGAGCGGGTGCTGCAGAAAGTCACCGACGTGATCATTTGCGTCAGCCAGTACGAGCTGGATAAAGCCGCGCGTTTCGGCATCGAGCGCAAGCGCATGAAGCTGATCTACAACGGCATTCATCACAAGGATGACGCGCCGAAAAGCGCTGGCGCCGAGCCGATTCATCTGCTGTTCGTCGGGCGTCTGGATTACCAGAAAGGCTTCGACGTGCTGCTCAAGGCCTACGCCAAGGTCAATCGCAACGACCTCAAACTGACGGTGGTTGGCAGTGCGGTCAACGAAGACTCTGTCGAGTGCCCGCCGATGGATTCGGTCGAGTACCTGCCGTGGGTGACGCCTAGTGAAGTACAGGCGCTGTATCAGAAAGCCGATGCGCTGATCGTGCCGAGTCGCTGGGAAGGCTTTGCCATGGTGCCGCTGGAAGGCATGGCCATGGGACTGCCGGTGATCGCCAGCAACTGCACCTCGCTGCCGGAACTGGTCACCAACGAAGTGTCCGGCTACGTCTTTCCGTCCGGCGATCACCAGGCGCTGGCCGACGTGTTGACGATCATCCAGAAGCCGCGCCTGCTCGACCTTGGCAATGAAGGCCGGAGCATTGTCCGCGAACGCTTCAGCGCCGCGTTGATGATCCGCCAGACCTACGACCTGTATCACGCTCCCACTTATTAAGTAGAACTCAAGCTTATGAACGTAACGATTTTGCATGGCTACAGTGCGTCCAACTCCGGTGACGGTCTGCTCGTCGATCTGGCCATTGCTCTGGTGCAGCGTAACTTCGGTGACGACACCGCGATCAGTGTCGTGGCGTCCGATCCCGAGTCATTCAACTACTTGCCGCACCCGCGTTTCGATGCGCCGGTAATGGCGGCCAAGGGTCTGGGGCGGGTCAAGCAAGCGGTGTTTCTCAATCAGTCCTACGCCGGGCTCGCCGATCTGCTGAAGAAGACCGATCTGATCGTCGGTGTCGGCGGCGGCTACATGCGTTCGAAAAGCGCCTTCGAGCACATCAAGCTGAAGCTTGGCCACGCCAAGCAACTGGAAACCGCGATCCTCAGCAAGGTGCCTTCGGTGTACCTGCCGCAGAGCATCGGCCCGTTTCATGGCGAGAGCAGCAAGATTGTCGAGCACTACGCCAGCGCCGATGCGGTGTTCGTGCGTGACAACCGTTCCTCGGCCATCTTTGATGCTTGCGAAAACGTCTACCGCGCGCCGGATCTGGCGGTGCAGTCGCTGGCGAGCAAGATTCTGCAGCAACCGAAATTCACCCGCTGCGCCGCCTCGCCGGCGACAGTCTGCGTGGTGCTGCGCAAGCCGCCGGAGTGGAGCAAAGAGAAGAAGGTCGCCTACGTGGCCAATCTGAAACTGCTGCTGCAGCGCCTGAAGAACAAAAGCAAAGTGGTCTGCGCCGTGCAAAGCGCCGTACGTGGCAACGATGACGGCGCGTTCTACCGCGAGCTGGGCATCAACGAAGATCTGCTGCCCCTGAAGGCAACCATTGCCAAGTACCAACCGGACCTGGTGATCTCGGTGCGTCTGCACGGCGCCATCGAATCGCTGCTCTCCGGCGTGCCGGCGTATCACATCAGCTACGAGCGCAAAGGCTTTGGCGCCTATCAGGACATGGGCGTCGAGGACTGGGTGATCAACGGCGGCGATATCGACGTCGACACCATCATCAACACCGTTTACGCGCCCAATGCCTTGGCGGATTTCGGCAAGCGCCTGACCGACACCTGCCGCGAGATCGAAGCGAAAACCGTGGCCATGGACGAAATCATCAAGGGTGTCGTTCGATGATATTTCGGCTGTTGCTTCGCGGCGGAGCCTTGGGCGCGAAGTTCTTGCTGGTGTTGGCCATCACCCATTACCTCGGTTACGAGGCGCTGGGTTTTTACGGTGTGGTGGTCGCGGCGTCGCTGATCGCTTCGAAGTTCTACAGCGTCGGCTTCAGTTCCGAGATCAACCGGCTGATCAGCGTCGGCGGCAGCTCGCGGCGGGTGGTCGACAGAGTCCTGCTGCTGTATCTGGCGGTGGGGCTGTTGCTGTCGGTGCTGACCGTGCTGATCTATTCGCTGTTCCAGTCGGTGGAAGCAACCGCCACGCTGATCCTGTGCGTGACCCTTGTGTTGCTCACCGAGCACCTGTCGTTCGAAATCAATTCCTTCGTGTTTTCCGCGCAGAAAGCCACCGCCGGCGCTTTGCTGTTCTTCATCAAGACCGGCCTGTGGGCGGTGTTGGCGGTGGGCGGCATGGTGCTCGGCTGGGTCGCGGGCATCGCCAGTGTGTTGTGGCTGTGGGTCGCCGCCAACGTGCTGGTGATCATCGCCGGTTATTTGATCGTAGTGAACGTGCACAAGGGCCGCGAAGCCGCGCCGCTGGACACCGCGACGGTGTGGAAGGCCGGGTTGCCGTTCTATCTCGGCACCGGCCTGATCGCCCTGAGTCAGTACGCCGAGCGCTTTCTGATCATCGACCTCGAGCCCTACGCCAGCCTCGGTAAATATGTGTATGCGTGGTCGGCGGCCAACACCTTGCAGGCGTTGTCGTATGCGGTGGTGGCGGTGGTCGGCATTCCGGTGTTGGCCAAGCGTTTCCAGACCGATCAGCAGGCGTTCACGGTCAGGCAACTGTTCGTCAACAAATGGGTGATGCGCTCGCTGGTGTTTTCCGCCGTTGTGGCCGTGGCGATCTATGTGTTTTTCAATGTGCTGCTCGATTACGTCGCCGCCAGCGTGCCGCGTCCGGATAACGCGCTCCTCGCGGTGCTGATTTTTTCCTTCGCCTTGCGGGCGATTGGCGACATTGTCTGGGGCGGTTTGATTGCCTCGAAAAACAGCCGGGTGTCGCTGGCCAGTGCGGCGCTCTGCCTGCTGATTTCGGTGCCGGTCAGCTATGTGCTGATCAAGCATTACTCGATCTACGGCGCGGCGTGGGGCAACGTTTTCGCCATCGTCGTGCAGCTCAGTGTGATTGCAGTGTTGACCCGTGTCACCGGCGCGAAAAAGGCTGCGCTGTCATGGGCCTGAAACTGCCGCGCATCGAGTTTCGTGGGCGCAAATTCGATTCGTCGATTTCCTTTCTGATCCTGTTCACTGGGCTGTTTCTGTCAGTGGCGATGCCGTTGCTGGTGCCGCGTGATCCGGGGCCGGATGCGATGACCTTGTGGTCGTCGTATGCGCGTGCCGACAACTGCAATTTCTGGAATCCGTTCTCGCCGGATCGCTCGTCCTACGAGTGTTCGGCGTTCCTGCTGCGGCCCACAGGGATCAACCTGACCAACGCCTGGGCCTACGGCATGTTCTGCAATTTCTTCCTCACCGCAATTCCGGTGGTGGTGTTCCGGCGCATGCCGCTGACCATCTTCGGCACCCTGTGCCTGTGGGGCATCGTGCGTTCGTTTTTCCTCGAGAACCTGACCAAAGAAATCATCGTGTCGGTGGCGGTGTTGAGCATTCTGCTCAGCGCATTGACGCGCAAATATCGCGGCGGTTTTTTTCTTTCGGCGGTGATTTACGGCGTGTTGATCCGGCCGTACTGGATTCTGTTTTCGCTGTCGTGGGTCGGCGTCTGCGTCATGAAAAAGTACGTCTCGCGATTTACCTTTTTTCTGATGCTGTTCCTGTTTTATCTGGCGGTGGCCATGGCCATTCAGCTGGCGCTGGGCTTTCCGGTGTCGTCGATTCGGGCGAGCAACAACGAGCTGCGCACGGCGGGCGAGGAAGGCTCGAAGTCGCTGATCGTCTCGTGGCTCAGCGGCAGTGACTTCGTCTCCCAAGCACTGGATTCGATGATCATTTTCTTCCGCCTGTCGTTCCCGGTTGAGCTGATTCTGCTGTCCGGGCCGGGGCAGGTGATCTTCGTTGCGCTGATGATCATGACCGCGCTGCTGCTGTTCAAAGTCATCACTTCGACCGACTACAAGGGCGCGCCGATCCAGACCAAACCCAAGGAACTGATCGCGATTCCGCTGGCGTTTCTGTTGGTGCAAGGCTTGTTCGAGCCGGACTTCGGCTCCTTCGCCCGCCACTTCTCGATGGTCGTGCCGGTGTTGTTCGTCGGCCTGGGCTTGATGCTGCGCGCGAACAAACCGGTGCAGGTCGAATCAAGAATTCTCACTTAAGGCAGGTGCTCTATGTCGAGCAAGAAAAAATCCCTGGAGATCGAAACCCTGCGCGGCCTGGCGTGCCTGCTGCTGGTGCTCTATCACGTCATTGGCCCGCTGGGAGGCGGCTTGAAGATCGACATCGGCTCGCCGTTCCGGGTCATCGCCGACTCGATGGTGTACGTGCGCATGCCGCTGTTCACGTTCATCTCCGGCTACATCTATTCGATCTACAAGATTCGCGGCAATGACTTTTCCGCCTTCTTCGTCGGCAAGGTGCGCCGGTTGAACGTGCCGCTGTTCTGCGTCGGCGTGCCGTTCTCGGTGCTGCAAGCGGTGGGGCCGGGGGTGAACAAGGACGTCGGCGTGATCGACGCGTTGTTGTCGTTCTGGGTGCCGATCAACCACTTCTGGTTCCTGCAGGCGGTGTTCAGCATTTTCATCTTCGTCGGCTTGCTGGAATGGCGCGGCCTGCTGCGTTCGGCGACGCGGCTGTATGGCTTGTTTGCATTTGCGGCGGTGTTGTTCCTGCTGCCGCCGTTGCCGCTGGATGCGTTCGGTATCAACGGTGCGATTTACCTGCTGCCGTTTTTTGTTGCAGGGATGATCGGTCAAGAAAATGTCGATGTTTTGAAACAGCGTTTCAAAGTGATCGGGCCGCTGCTGTTTGTGTTGATTTCACTGACGCTGTTGTACGTCGCGGCGATCGATCGTGAGCTGATTGTCGATCGCCGCAGCCTGATTGGTTTGACGGTGGGTTGTGTGTCTTGCATCGCGTTGCTGTCGAGTGACATGCGCTCGAAAGCGCTGACCTGGCTCGGCGGATATTCCTATGCGATTTTCCTTTTCCATGTGCTGTTCGCAGCGACCTCGCGGTTTGTCCTCGGGCGCCTCGGCGTGAAGGATGAGAGCTTGCTGGTGCTTGGTGGTCTGAGTTGTGGATTGCTCGGGCCGGTGCTGTTGGCGATGGTGTTCAGCCGGTTCAATTTCACCTCGGTGTTGTTCCTTGGCGAGCGTGCGGCGAAGAGGAAAGCACCGGTGATTGTCGCTCCGGTGGTGCAGACGCAGAACAGCTGAAAGCTTCGCGAGCAGGCTCGCTCCCACAGAGGTTGTGTGAATTGCACAAGGTCTTTTGTGGGAGCGAGCCTGCTCGCGAAGGGGCCATCCCGGACAAAGGAAAATATTCAATGATGCCAGTAGACGCCCCTCAACCAGTCGCCACTTCGGCCATCACGATAGACGATGCTCGCCAGCGCTTTGCGCAGTGGCGCGAGGGCAAGGCCGGCAAGGTGCTGGCGGTTTCGGTGATCGGCGACAGCTACACCGCCGGGCAGGATTTCTACCTGAACAAACTGGTGCAGCGAGTGGCCGCCGAGGTGGGTTTCGCCGGCCCCGGTTACGTCGGTTTCAACCACGGCGCGGCGCTGGGCGGCACGCACTTCAAATACACCCGCAGCAGCGACAAATACTTCGGCGGCGGCTGGAAGGTTTCCGAGCTGGGCCAGGCCAGTCCGGACAGTCGCACGATCAGCGGCAAACCCGGCGCCTGGTTGCAAGTCGATGCCAGCCCTTCGCCGCGCATCGATACCACGGTCACTCAGGCGAAACTGTTGTATCTGGGCAATGGCGAATCCGATGAGTTGCGCTATCGCTGGTCGCCCGCGCAAGCCTGGCAACCGTTGAAACTCGCAGGCTCAGGCGTTCAGGAAGTCGCGCTAGCGGGCATTCCATCGGCCGCAGACTGGTCATTCAGACTGGAAGTGGTGAAGGGCGCGCCCACGTTGTTCGGCCTTTGGATGACGAATGATGAGAAGGGCATTCGGGTGTCGAAACTGGCGGCCTCCGGCGCGGCATCGGCGGATTTCTATCACGCCGATCGACAGTGGCAGGCGCAATGGAAAGCGGTGGTGTCGAAGATCCCGGCCGACGTTTACCTGATCATGCTCGGCGGCAACGATCAGGGCTTCGGCGTCAAACCTGCGCAGTACCTGCAAAACGTTCAGGGCCTGGTGAGCATGCTGCGCGAGATTCAGCCGGCGGCGAGCATCAACCTGATCATGCGCCAGGACACCACACGCTCCAGCGCTTATCCGATGTCGGCCTATGCGCAGGTGCTTGAGCCGTGGGCGCGTGAACAGCAGCTCGGTTTTGCCAACCTGCAATGCGCGTTTGGCCCCGACGTCAAACGCTACGCCAGCGCGATGATCGGCCCGGACAAGATTCATCCGTTGCCGGCCACGGGCGGGAAGGTGATTGCCGATTATTTTTATCGCTGGATAACGGGTACGAGTACCGGTTGCGACGACTCGCCACCATGATCGTTCCCACGCTCCGCGTGGGAACGCCGCCCGGGACGCTCCGCGTCCCTCCGCAGCGTGACGCAGAGCGTCACTGGATGCATTCCCACGCGGAGCGTGGGAACGATCAATGCTGACTGTGCCGCCGCTTTCGCGAGCAGGCTCGCTCCCACAATGGATCGGTGTGACGCCCGGGTGATCAGGCGTCGCGCTTGAAGGCGTCGATGAGCCCCAGCAGTTCGTCAAGCTTGCGCGGCATCAACCGCGCATCACAGCGCGTCTCGACGTTGATGATGATCGCCGGATCGTTGCAGCAGATGCGCACGCGAAAACGCCAGTCGCTGAATATCACTTTCAGGCCATCGCGGTCATCCATTTCCAGCGCCTGTTCGCCATACAACGCTTTCAGGTGCGCGAGCAGCGGATAGGGATCGCGCAGCGTCCGGCGAATATCGCCGGACGCAGGGAACACGCC
This sequence comes from Pseudomonas sp. H26/SER47-MNA-CIBAN-0231, assembly GCF_040310465.1. Taxonomy (NCBI): domain Bacteria; kingdom Pseudomonadati; phylum Pseudomonadota; class Gammaproteobacteria; order Pseudomonadales; family Pseudomonadaceae; genus Pseudomonas; species Pseudomonas sp. H26/SER47-MNA-CIBAN-0231. Next base: position 72,463 of record NZ_JBEOPW010000016.1, read on the forward strand.
GATTCGCTCCACCAGCAGAATCGTTCCCAGCCAGGTTTCGTTGGCGCTGGGCAGCGGTTGATGGCGCGACAACCAGCTCATCACCCCGAGGTTGCCCACCTCACGTTCAATCTCTGTCGAATGTTGTGCAATGTTCATGGTTGCCTGCCTCTGGTGGTGGGGAGCCGTCTCAGCGGCCCTTGAGGTACACGTTGTCGTAGCAGAAATTGGTCGCCTGCAAGTAACCCTCGGCATCGCCGCAATCGAAGCGCAGGCCTTTGAATTTGTAGGCCAGCACGCAGCCGTTCTGCGCCTGTTTCATCAGTGCGTCGGTGATCTGGATTTCGCCGCCCTTGCCCGGTTCGGTGTCGGCAATCAGGTCGAAGATGTCCGGGGTGAGGATGTAGCGCCCGATGATCGCCAGGTTCGACGGCGCGTCCTGCGGCGCCGGTTTTTCCACCATGTTGTTGACCCGGTAGATGCCCTCGGAAATCAGCTCACCGGCAATCACGCCGTACTTGTGAGTCTGGTCGGCCGGGACTTCCTGGATGGCGACGATCGAGCAGCGGAATTTCCTGTACAGCTGGATCATCTGCGACAACACGCCATCGCCGTCGAGGTTCAGGCACAGGTCGTCGGCCAGCACCACGGCAAACGGCTCGTCGCCGATCAATGGGCGGCCGCTGAGAATGGCGTGGCCCAAGCCTTTCATTTCCACCTGACGGGTGTAGGAGAAGGTGCAGGTGTCGATCAGCTCGCGGGTGCCGGCGAGGAATTTCTCTTTCTCGGTGCCACGGATCTGGTGCTCGAGTTCGTAGCTGATGTCGAAGTGGTCTTCCAGCGCGCGCTTGCCCCGGCCGGTGACGATGGCCATGTGTTGCAGGCCAGCGTCCCGTGCTTCTTCAACGGCATATTCGATCAACGGCTTGTTGACGATCGGCAGCATCTCTTTCGGCATGGCTTTGGTCGCCGGCAAGAAACGCGTGCCGTAGCCGGCAGCGGGGAACAAACATTTACGAATCATAAAAGTATCCTGGACAGTCATGGAACACAGGCGACGGTTGCGCACCACAAAGTGGCGGCAAGTTTCAATGATTATTGAAGGCTTACTTTAATACCCGAGTCAGGTTGTTGCTGGCAATTAGTTGCGCTGTTAAAAAGCGCTAATGTTATGAGATGTCGACTACTTGGTTATTAGTTATTTTTAGTCGGTATCTGTCGATAGTGATAAGTGTCCAGGGAGTGCTAATAAGTACCCGTCAAACAGTTTGACCGGCAAAAATAATTATTGCCAGTGGTTGAACTAAATTTGTTTGAGGTTGTTGTCGCCCTGTTTGTGTGAATTGCTCCGCATATCCACCAGGCATGGCTTGACACGCTACCGGGTATTTATTCAATGACGGACCGCGCTATGAAGATTCTGGTAACGGGTGGTGCCGGCTATATCGGCTCGCATACCACACTTGCATTGCTTGAAGCGGGTTATGAAGTTGTCGTTCTGGATAATCTTTGTAACAGCAGCGACGCAGCACTTCACGCCGTTGAAGCCATTTGCGGCAAAAGTGCATGGATGATTCGCGGCGATGTTTGCGATCGGCCGCTGCTCGACCGGATTTTCCGCGAGCATCAGATCGACGCCGTGCTGCATTTCGCCGGGCTCAAAGCCGTGGGCGAGAGTGTGCGCAAGCCGCTCGAATACTACGAAACCAACGTCGGCGGCAGCATCACCCTGTGTCAGGCGATGGCAGCGGCGGGGGTGTTCCGGCTGGTGTTCAGTTCCTCGGCGACGGTGTACGGCGAGCCTGAAGAAATGCCGATTCGCGAGGATTTTCCTACGGGCAATCCGACCAATCCCTACGGCCAGTCCAAGCTGATCGTCGAGAACGTGCTGCGCGATCTGAGCCTCGCCGAGCCGCGCTGGAGCATCGCGCTGCTGCGCTATTTCAACCCGATCGGCGCCCACGCAAGCGGGCACATGGGCGAAGACCCCAACGGCATCCCGAACAATCTGGTGCCGTATATCAGCCAGGTCGCGGTCGGCAGCCTGCGCGAGCTGTCGATCTTCGGTAACGATTACCCGACCGCCGATGGCACCGGCGTGCGCGATTACATTCATGTCGTCGATCTGGCGGACGGGCATTTGAAAGCGTTGCAGTCGATCAGCGAGCGCACCGGCATTCACACCTGGAACCTCGGCACCGGCGATGGCTACAGCGTGCTGCAAGTGCTGCATGCCTTCGAACAGGCCTGCGGGCGGCCGGTGCCGTACCGGATGATGCCGCGCCGCGCCGGTGATATTGCCGAGAGTTTTGCCGATGCTTCGAAAGCGGCGAAAGAGCTCGGCTGGAAAGCCACGCGCAACTTGCAGGACATGGTTGCCGACACTTGGCGCTGGCAATCGAATCATCCCAATGGTTATTCGCGATGATGGCCATTTAGTCCGATGTTAGTTTCAGTCAGGTTGTTAGATAACGTCGGGAAATTACACTGGCAATGCCATTTGCAAATCCGTAGATATAAACCTGCCGTTCGACTTTAGCAGTTGCACAGGACTGTGAAAGAACAACGGATCTTGTTCGCGCTCTTTGCGGACTTGAAAGCTACCAGCTCTGACACAGATCTGTTTTTTAACAGTTCGAATGTTAGAAAGGAGTTGTTATGAAAAAAGTGATGGCAGTTGCCCTGTTGACGATGTTGAGCAACTGGGCTGCCGCCGCTGAAGCGCCGTTGACAGCGGTAACCAATGTAGGTGGCAGTGTGGCGGCTTCGCAAGCGCCCGCGGCCAGTACTGCAATGGTTGCCAGTGCTGTAGCGGCGTCCAACAGCGGTGGCAGTGCCAACGGCGGTACCACCGGTACGACGGGTACCACCGGTACAACCGGCACGCATAACTAACAGGAACATTTGTTAGTGCAGTACAGAGTCGCCCGACGCAAGTCGGGTGACTTTGTTTTTTGGATTCGCCCTTGAATAGCGTAGTGCCATTATGACTCGTAGTGTTTATCTTTTAATGTTGGCAAGTCTCGCTTTGCAAGGTTGCATGTTTTCCCCCGGCCAGTACCTGAGCACCAGCGATATCACCCGCCAGGGTGCCAGCGAAAGCAGTCGGGTCGAGCTGATTCCGATCACCCCGAAGCTGATCGCCATGAACCGCGCCACCCAGAAGCGTGAGTCGCTGCCGACGGAGCTGCTGGTAACGCCGGCGGAATATCGCATCGGCAACAATGACGTGCTGTACATCACCGTCTGGGATCACCCGGAGCTGACCGCCCCCTCCGGCGCGCAACAACAGATCGATGCCAACGGCCGTCTGGTGCGCTCCGATGGCACGCTGTATTACCCGTTCATCAAGGAAGTCCAGGCCGCCGGCCGGACTATCCAGCAACTGCGCGCGGACATCGAACAGCGCTTGTCGGCATTCATCGCCGAGCCGCAGGTCGACGTCGCGGTGTTGCGCTTCGCCAGCCAGAAAGTCGTGGTCACCGGCGCCGTGACGAAGGCCGGCCCGCAAGCGATTTCGACCAATCCGCTGAGCGTGGTCGAAGCCCTCGGTTCCGCTGGCATCGACACCAATAATGCCGACTTGTCGGGCCTGCTGCTGACGCGCAACGGGCGGGTCTATCCACTCAATCTCGACACGCTCAATCAGCAGGATTCCGAACTGCAGAACGTCTACCTCAAGGGCGGCGATCAGCTGTATCTGCCGTACAACGACAACAAGCGCATCTACGTCATGGGCGAGGTCAACCAGCCGCGCGCGCTGAGCTTCAAGACCGCGACCATGAATCTTTCCGACGTGCTCGGTTCGGTCGGTGGCCTGAGTCAGACCAGTTCCAACGGCAACGCGGTGTACGTGATTCGCGGCGTGGAAAATCTCGACGTCGAGCCGGCGAAGATCTATCAGCTCGAAGCCGAATCGCCGACCGCCATGGCGCTGGCCTCGCACTTTCAGGTGCGGCCGCAGGATGTCGTCTACGTCGGCCCGGCCAACGTTACGCGTTGGAACCGTTTCATCAGCCAGTTGGTGCCGTCGGCGTCGATTGTCGGCACCGGGGCTTCGGCAGCGAAGAACTGGAGCGAATACAGCAACAACAGCAAATAAGGCCGCCCGACTGTGAACCTATTGAAAGTGGGCGTCTGCCTGATGGCGGCCTCGTTGCTGTGCGGCTGTAACCCGCTGATGAGCGCATCGCTGAACAACCTCAAAGCCGCCGTCGTCGGCCCCGACGAGGTTGATGTGACAGCGGCCGAAGTCGCCGGGGTCAACTACCCGCAACTGAAACTGACCACGCCATCCGGCTCAGGCGTGCTGGCGCTGGTGCGCGAGCGTGAAGACCTGCAATTCTGGGTCGCCTCCGGCAAGCAGGTTTTGCTGCTGCGCGATGGCCTCGCCGTGCGCAGCATCGGCCTCGGTCTGCAAGGCGACCTGGATGGCACGCGGCTGGCCGATGACTCGCCGTTCAAGCAAGGCCTGCATCACGTCGCCGACGGTTTCACCACACGGCGCTGGATCGATCTGTACAAAGGCCAGGAAGTCGGCGTGATCGTCAACAGCCGCTTCTCGCGCCGCGCCACCGAGACTCTGGAAATTCTCGACAAGGCTTACTCGGTGCTGCGCATCGATGAACAGATCGACGCCCCAGCCATCGGCCTCAGCGCGACCAACCGTTACTGGGTCGACCCGCGAGACGGTTTCATTCTGCAGAGCGAGCAGCAACTGACCTCGCAATTGCGCGTGAAGCTGGTGCAATTGACTCCTGATCGCAGGCATCTGCCGTGAAGCGCTTAAGCCTAATCGCGGCGGGTTTTTTGCTGGTCGCAGGGGCGAGTCAGGCCGCCGTCACTGTGTCCGGCGACGTCGCCAATCCCGGTCCGATTGCATTGCCGCCGGGTGGACGCCTGTTCGATGTGATCAGCGAGGCCGTACCCAATGCCGAAGGCTATTGGCTGGCGGGCGGCTTGTTGCGCCAGTCGCTGGTCGAGGAACAGACACGGCTCAAGGTTGGTGTGCTGTTCGATCTCGAGGTGCTGCAGCGCATGGCGACGCTGTTTGATCGGCCAAGCCGCGCGGCACTGGCGCAGCGCATTGCCGAAGAAGTCCGACAAATGCCAGTGACCGGACGGCAGATCGCTGACCTCGATCCGGTGGCGGTGGAAGTCGGCTTCGCGCGCAACATTCGTCTGGATGACGGCGATCGGCTGATCTATCCGAAACGGGTTGATGAAGTGCAGGTGTTGGGCGCGGTCACCGAGCCATGTCACTTGCCGTACCAGCCATTGCAGGAGGCCCGCGAATATCTCGAAGGCTGCTCGATTCTCGACGATGCCGAGGCCGATTACCTGTGGTTGATCCAGCCCAACGGCGTCTCGCGGCGCGTCGGCATCGCGCACTGGAATCGCGAGTCCGGGCAGTTTCCGGTGGCCGGCAGCAGGATTCTGGTGCCGATAAAAAATGATGATCTTGATCCGCCTCTTCCTGAACTGAATCAGCAGTTGGCCGAATTCATTGCCACGCAGCTGGCCGAGGTGGTTCGTTGAAGTTACGTTTTGCAGCTGTGTTGTTATTGCCCTGCGGTCTGGCCCACGCCGAGCCGCGCATCACCCAGAATGACTTCGGTGGCGCCGGTCTGTTGCAGACGCCGACGGCGCGCATGGCTCCGGCGGGGGAGTTGAGCGTCAACGCCAACCGCACCGACCCCTACAGCCGCTACAGCGTGTCGTTGCAACCGCTGGACTGGCTCGAAGGTTCGTTTCGCTACACCGCGATCACCAACCGGCCCTACGGCTCGGAGGCCCTCAGCGGCAGTCAAAGCTACAAGGACAAGGCGGTCGACGCCAAAGTGCGCCTGTGGCAGGAAAGCCACTGGGCACCGGAAGTGGCGCTGGGCTTTCGAGATATCGGTGGTACCGGTTTGTTCTCCAGCGAATTCTTCGTCGCCAACAAGCGCTTCGACAATTTCGACTTCAGCGCCGGCATCGCCTGGGGCTACATCGGTAATCGCGGCGACTTCGACAACCCGCTGGGCTACGTCAGCAATCGCTTCGATACGCGCCCGGCGCTGGAAGGCACCGGCGACGTCAACTCCGGCTCGTACTTTCGCGGCAAGCCTTCACTGTTCGGTGGCGTGAGCTACCAAACGCCGTGGGATCGGCTGAGCCTGAAGCTGGAATTCGAAGGCAACGACTACAAGAACGAGCCGAAGGACAACGAGATCAAACAGGACTCGCCGATCAACCTTGGCGCGGTGTTCAAGGTGACCGATTCGATCGACCTGAGCGCCGCGTGGGAGCGGGGCAACACGGCGATGTTCGGCGTGACGTTTCACACCAATTTCGTCAGCCGCAAGGCGCCGGCCAAGACTTACGATCCGACCCCCGAACCGCTGCCGGCGAAGGCGCCGACGACCTCGATGGAACAGGTCAACTGGGCCGATGTGTCGCGGCGTTTGCAGCAGAATGCCGGGTACAAGGTCGAGCGCATCAGCCAGCGCGATTCCGAACTGATCGTCTATGGCGAGCAGCAGCGTTATTTCCATTCGTCCAAAGCCGTTGGCCGCGCGAGCCGGATTCTCGACAACAGCGTCAACGACGACATCGACTGGTTCACCGTGGTCAACAAGCGCTACGACCTGCCGCTGGAAGAAACCAGCCTGCCGCGCCAGACCTTCCGCGAAGTGATCAACAATGAAGAACCGTTGGAGTCGCTGCACCGCACTACCGAAATCAACCCGGCGATGCCGCACAACGAGAAAACCCTCTACACCGAAGCGCCGCAGCATTTCAGCTATGGCGTGGGGCTGGGCTTCAAGCAGAACGTCGGCGGCCCGGATGGTTTGCTCTATCAATTCAGTGCCGATGCGGACGCGGAATATCGCTTCAACCGCAACACCTGGTGGAGCGGTTTGCTCAGCGCCAACCTGGTCAACAACTTCGACAAATTCGTCTACGACGCGCCGAGCGGATTGCCCCGCGTGCGCACGGATTTGCGCCAGTACCTGACGACGTCAAACACGACCATGCCGTTGTTTCAGCTCAGCCATGCCGAGCAGTTGGACAAGGATCTGTACGGCATGGTGTACGGCGGCTATCTGGAATCGATGTTTGCCGGCGTCGGTGCGGAAGTGTTGTTCCGCCCGACCGGTGAGCGCTGGTCGCTGGGCGCGGATCTGAACTGGGTGCGCCAGCGTGATTTCGATCAGGGCTTTGCCTTGCGCGATTACTCGGTAGTGACCGGGCATATCACCGGCTATACCGACCTGCCGTTCGACACGCTGGCGGCGGTCAGTGTTGGTCGCTATCTGGCCGGAGACTGGGGCACCACCGTGGACATCTCGCGCGAGTTTTTTAACGGCGTGCGCGTCGGTGCCTGGGCAACCATCACCACGGCCAGTAGCGCCGAATATGGCGAAGGTAGTTTCGACAAGGGCCTGTACCTGTCGATCCCGTTCGACGAAATGATGAGCATGTCGACCATGCGCCGCGCCAACCTGGTCTGGGCACCACTGACCCGAGATGGCGGCGCCAGACTGAGCCGCAGCTATCAACTGCACTCGATGACGGATAGCCGGGAAGGGGACATGTTCTATCGCAACTTCGAGAAGATTACCGAGTAAGCGCTGGTCTGTGGGAGCGAGCCTGCTCGCGAATGGTCCGGCACATCCAACATCTCCAGTGCCTGACACAACGCTTTCGCGAGCAGGCTCGCTCCCACAGGGTGTTGTGTTACAGCACAGTTTTCGACCCTAACCCTGATCCCTGTGGGAGCGAGCCTGCTCGCGAAGGCGCCGACACATTCAACATCGCCATCGCCTGACACACCGCTTTCGCGAGCAGGCTCACTCCTACACTTGATCGGCGTCACGCCACACATCCTGGTCATCACCCGAATCCCTGTGGGAGCGAGCTTGCTCGCGAATGGTCCGGCACATCCAATATCTCCAGTGCCTGACACACCGCTTTCACGAGCAGGCTCGCTGCCACAGGCTTTGTGACTGCATTCGATACCGGTTACCCAAATCCCGCCCACAAAAAAGGGGACTTTCGTCCCCTTGTGATCTGCAGTGCTAAGCCTCAGTAAATATCCTTCGACAACAACGTAAACGGCGTCTTCACCAGGATCTTCAGATCCAGCCACAACGACCAGCTGTTGATGTACTGCAGGTCGATCTCGACACGCTTCTGCATCTTGTCGATGGTGTCGGTCTCACCGCGGCAGCCGCTGATCTGTGCCAGGCCAGTGATCCCCGGTTTGATTCGGTGACGCGCCATGTAAGCGAGGATCTTGCCCGAGTAGTAATTGTTGTGCGCCACCGCATGCGGCCGTGGACCTACCAGCGCCATATGCCCCTGCAACACGTTGAACAGTTGCGGCAACTCATCCAGGGAAGTGCGGCGGATAAAACGACCTACTGCGGTGATGCGAGAGTCATTGCGGCTGGCCTGTTTCACTTCGCGGTCATCGTGGACACGCATCGAGCGGAATTTCCAGACCTTGATCACCTTGCCGTTCCAGCCATGGCGGTCCTGCTTGAAAAATACCGGGCCGGGCGAGTTGATTTTCACCGCCAGAGCGATGATCAACAGCAGCGGACTGAGCGCGATGATTGCCAGGAATGCCACGGTTTTCTCAACCAGACTCTTGCTCAGAGCAGCGGTGGGGCGGCTGGTCAGCGGGCTTTCGTTGAGGTAAATCGCCGGCAGGCCGTCCACGACTTTCACGGAGTGGTTGAGCAGGGTCAGGCTGTTCAAGTCCGGCACCCACACCACATCGACGTTGGCGCCGAGCAAATCGATATACATCGCTTCGATTTTCGCGGCTTCGCACAGCGGCAGGGTGATGTACAAACGACGGATGTCGTGAGCTTCGATCAACTCCAGCAACTCGTCCTGAGCGCCAACGACACGCGGTGCGTCGGAAGCGAGGACCGGTTTGTCACCGTTGCTGACCAGACCAATCAGCGGCAGGTTTTCCAGTTGGCTGAGTTTCTTCGCCAGGCCCAACGCCAGTTCGCCAGTACCGACGATCAACGTCCGGTGTTCGCTTTTACGCGAACGCTGGTAGTACTTGGAAAACGCATGCAGCGGCGCGTAGAGGAACGCCTGACCGAGGAAGCCATACACCGCCCAGCTGAGAATCACCTGACGGGAAAACAGCTCATCGGCCTGGCAGACAAACGCGATGCACGCCAGCGCGGCCATGGTCATCGACCAGCCCATGAACAAGCGGCCGAGGCCGGTCAGGTAGTTGTCGCGTTTGCGATAAACGCCGCTGAATGTGTAAGCCGGCACCGACGCCAGGACGGCGAGGGTGGCGCACATTCGGTAGTAGAACGCGACGGTGCCGGTGTGCTGTTCAGCGAGGATGAACAGCAGCGTCACAACGAAAGCCTGTGCCAGCGCCCATTGGCCCCAAAAGGTCAGTCCCTTGAGGCCCGTGCTTCGATTAATACTGAGAGAAAGATCCATACGATATCCCCAAAAGACGTCCATTCAGGTTTCAACAGTTGAAAGCCGAGTTGTTATGCAGACTTATTGTTTTTGTTTTAGCGAGTGTCTTGAGGTAACAACATCGAGAGCCGAACTGTCGTCAGCCAATAGACTAAGTTATTGTCGGGAATGGTGTCTGACGAGTTCTAACAAGATGGCACAATGCCAACTTTTTAATATTTAAATAGAAGGTTGTTAGAAAAGGTCGTAGAGCGGGGGATGAAAAAGCGAGGGTGTATTTGTTACTGTTGAAGGGTGGAGGCAGGGAAGCTTTTATCGAATCAGGGAGGGTGAACCAAACAGAGTGCTCTTCTTGTTGTTGTAGTCGCACTTTATCTGTTTGTCTTGGTTTGCGCGTCGCTTGTGATTAAGCAACGACTTCCTGGATCAGGCAATATCCGCGATTTCTTACGGCTCGGAACAATCGCTCGCCATTACTCGCACTCTTGAACTTGTCCTGCAATCGGCTCAGGCACATTTCCAGGCCACGGTATTGCTCGGGTTCCCGACCAATGCTGATGATCAGGTCATCACGACTGACCACGCGCTCTTCATGGCTCAGCATTTTCCGCACCAGCGCGGTTTCCAGGCCAGTGAGGCTGATCGCAACATCGTCCTTGAGCAACACGCCTTGTTCATCGTCAAGATGCCAAGTGTCGCTGCAAGGCTCAGTGCTCTCGCTGACATTGGAGATATGAGCGCGTTCTGCACTGCGGGTCGGGAAGCTTTGAAACGGATTGTGTGTTTGCGCGGCTCGCCATTCATTTTCAAGAGTGGCCAGTATGCGTTGAGTATCATGTTCGATACTGCGCGCAACATTCTTTCGGCTGAGGCTTGGGTAACTGAACTCCATGACCATCGGGGCGGAAGAGGGCGAAGCAACACCTTCAACAAACATTTGTGCCTGCGACGTGCCGAACGAATTGAAACGCTCACTGGACAAGATGCTTTCCAGTTCACGTTGCGACGTTGTGCTGTGCGTCACAACAACAAAATATTTTCTGGGGAGGGTTGTACTCGTTTCCATGTCTCTCTCCTAAATACACACCAAAATTGGCTAAAAGATAAATCGGCAGGCGAGCAATGACTTCCTCGGAAGTAATCGTAGGCAGGGTTCTGGCCGAAAATGGCCATCGATAAATTCCACTCGATCTGCTGCTATGTTATGGAGTTTTATTGTTATGTGGCGTGATGCCGTGCTCATTCAAGTGCTTGAGTTTTAATAAGTATGAAGCGCAATTGAGACGATATGGCTGCATCAGACGATCCTTCGTTCGTATGCAAAAGGGAAGACTGCCCGAGACTCAGGCAGTCGATATCAGGCCCCGCATCAGGCGATAGCCGTAGCCGCGGATGCTCTGAATCGCGTTTGTACCATACATGTCCTTGATTTTTCCACGCAAGCGACTGATTGATTTTTCCAGTGCCCGAGGGTCGTAGAAATTGGCGTTGAGGCCCATGATGCTGGCGATTTCATCATGACTCAGAATGTGATTGCCGGTGTGCGCAAAGGCCTCGAGGATCTTCATTTCGGCGAAAGAGATATCCAGTTTGCGCCGACTGTCCATCAGGCAGATCCGCGTCGGATCAAGCGTCAGATTGATATCTCGTTGCCAGTCTTCGCTGTTGAAGAACTCCGCCAGCAAGTCTTCGCTGTCATCGCTCAATGTGTTGAGCTTGATACAGGCATCCGCTCCGGCGAGAAAATACTTGATCTTGTTGACGGCACCGCGGCCGGTGACAATTGCGCAAATAAGCGGCTTCAAGTTGTCATCGCGCAGGTTTTGCACCAGGGCCAGATTTTCTTCGATGGCTTGTGGACTATCGATGATGACGAAAATGGCGCGGTAGGAACCGATGTAACCGTGCTGCTTATATGAACTAGTGAAAGCACCTGTTTCCAGGATCATATCGGGCTGCACGTGCTTTGCGATCAGCGATCTGAAATGATCAGCCACACCCAGTGTACGACCCAGAGCAAGAACACCGGATTCATCATTTGTCGGGCGCGGACTTCTCGTCGCCAAGTTCCCTGAGAGCATCATGCGTTGACTCGAATTAGGTGCTGACATCGGGATGTTAAAGCACCGGTTCTTATCTGTGACTGACAATTGGTAACATTTGCGCGGATTTTAGACGTGTCTCCCGAGATTTCTAACAATAACTAAGCTTTTCAGGCTTTTAGTTGATTTTCTCGGGGTTGTGAACTAGCGCGTAGATGATGGCTATATGCAATGGTGCCACTATTTTGAGCTTGTGACGATGGCTTTGTCTATGTCCTTTTGCCACTGATTGGCCATGTCAACAATGTGTGATGTTGATCACACTTCATATCTGAACTGAAATATTTGTTGTAATAGATGTAAATTTTTTCCGTTTAGTTCGTCGGCCGACGATTACTAACAGCTCTTGAGTCTAACTCTGCATAAACCCTATTCTTCCGGATCGGCGAATCGCTGTATGCATTACTTCAGATACTCAACCCCTGAGTGTTATTGAACCGGTCGCTCACCCTGAGTGCTCTGACGGAGGATTAATGGATTTCTGGACCCTTTTCCAGGTGTTGATATTAGGCGCGGTAGAAGGCTTGACCGAGTTCTTGCCCATTTCAAGTACCGGCCACCAGATTATTGTCGCCGACCTGCTCGAGTTTGGCGGCGAACGCGCCATGGCGTTCAACATCATTATTCAACTGGGGGCCATTCTTGCTGTGGTCTGGGAGTTTCGTCCGAAGATCTTCGAAATCGTCAAAGGCCTGCCCACCGAGCGCAACGCGCAACGTTTCACCCTTAATCTGCTGATCGCGTTTTTCCCGGCCGTTATCCTCGGCGTGTTATTCGCCGACGCGATTCATGAATACCTGTTCAACCCGATCACCGTTGCGGTGGCCCTGGTTGTTGGCGGCATCGTCATGTTGTGGGCCGAACAGCGCAGCCATGTAGTCAGCGTCGAACATGTCGACGACATGCGCTGGTCCCACGCGTTGAAGGTCGGTTTCGTACAATGCCTGGCGATGATTCCCGGCACCTCGCGCTCCGGCTCGACGATCATCGGCGGGCTGCTCTTCGGCCTTTCGCGCAAAGCCGCCACCGAGTTCTCGTTCTTCCTCGCCATGCCGACCATGGTCGGCGCCGCCGTTTATTCCGGCTACAAATACCGCGACCTGTTCCAGCCCAACGACCTGCCAGTCTTCGCCCTCGGCTTCGTCACCGCGTTCATCTTCGCCATGATCGCCGTGCGTGGCCTGCTGAAATTTATCGCCAACCACAGCTATGCCGCGTTCGCGTGGTACCGGATCGGTTTTGGTTTGTTGATTCTGGCAACCTGGCTGTTCGGCTGGGTGAACTGGACCGCCGCAGCAGCCGCCTGATCACTGCGCGCTGATCAACGCCGCCACGGCGAGATCGTTTAACGTCGAATCCGACGACTCCTGACGAAAGCGCTGCAAGGCTGAGGTGAAATACGCGGCTTGCAGCATGCCGTCGCTGGCCAGATAGAGTCGCGCGTCTTCTTGCTCCTCGGCAGAGTAAACACGCTTGTGACTGTCGGTCGTTTCCTGGCTAGACGAAATAGGTGCGAGGATCAAAGACACCAAAGTGAAGCCGGAAAGCTGCGTCACCTCCCACGGCGTATCGGTACGGCCCATGCAAAAGCCATCGCAGTGCGCATAAACGTCGGAAGTGAAGCTGAACAAGGCGAGGAGGGTGAAACGCTTGAAACCTGAAAAAGTAAACGCGGGCATAAACAAAAGACATCCTGTCAGTACATCAAAATACCGGGCAACGCTCATGCGCCGCCCGCACACTCAAACCATCAATCAACGACCTTCAAGCAACTCAGCCGCCTGATCCAGCAACGCCAACGGATCCTTGGCCTTGTGAATATCCACCGACAACAACTGACGAAACTTGCGCGCCCCGGGGAACCCCGTGCCCAAACCCAGCACGTGCCGCGTGATGTGATGCATCGCACCACCGGCCAGCAAATGCTCAGCTATATAAGGCCGCAACTGCGCCAACGCCTCAGCCCGACTGATCACCGGAGCGGTACTGCCGAACAGTTGCTGATCGACCTCCGCTAGCAGATAAGGATTGTGATAAGCCTCACGCCCCAACATCACGCCATCGAACGTCTGCAGATGCTCATGGCAGGCCTCCATGGTCTTGATCCCGCCGTTCAGCACAATCTCCAGCTCCGGAAAATCCGCCTTCAACTGCGCCGCCACGTCATAGCGCAACGGCGGAATGTCGCGATTCTCCTTCGGCGACAACCCCTCCAGAATCGCAATCCGCGCATGCACGGTAAAACTGGTGCAGCCGGCATCGCGAACAGTGCCGACGAAATCACACAGCTCGGCATAACTGTCGCGCCCGTTAATGCCGATCCGGTGCTTCACCGTCACCGGAATCGACACCGCATCACGCATCGCCTTCACACAATCCGCCACCAGATGCGGATGCCCCATCAGGCACGCGCCGATCATGTTGTTCTGCACACGATCACTCGGGCAGCCGACGTTCAGGTTCACCTCGTCGTAACCGTGCTCCTGAGCCATGCGCGCGCAGGCGGCGAGATCGAGCGGAACACTACCACCGAGCTGCAACGCGAGCGGGTGCTCGGCTTCGTTGTGACGCAGGAAACGTTCGTGATCGCCGTTGAGCAGTGCGCCGGTGGTGACCATTTCGGTGTAGAGCAGGGCGTGCTTGGACAGGAGGCGGAGGAAGTACCGGCAATGGCGGTCCGTCCAATCCATCATTGGAGCGATGGAGAAGCGGCGGGAGAGTGTGGCGGGTTGACAAGTCATTTCAGAATCTGGATCAGAGAGGCACAAGCATCCGAGTTTATCAGGATTGGTGGTAGCCTTACTCGCTGTGATTCATTTGGCAGATTCGAGGCGGCAACGCCACGGAGGGATTAAAGTGAACGCCTCCAATTTCCTAAATACGTCACTACTCTTGAAGGGGCGCTACCCATCGCCATAACCAAAGATTATATAGCCGCCCGTCTTGCGTTTTTACCTCGTTATCGCTTAAGTCTTTGAAAATAATGAAGCCGATGAAGGGTATCGACCTTCGTTGGCCGTTTTTGATACACAGCCGTTCTATGGGAAGTACGAAGGGCTAAGTGGTAACGTTATGATTTAGGTGATGGAAGCGCTAGGCCTTTATCCTTTTCGAGGCTACAGTAGGCGCCGGCGGGCATAGTGGCCCACTGCCAGTTTAACACTCAAGGATGTGAGGTAATATGAAAGAGCTTAATTTCAAAATTTCATACAGTGGCGCAAGCGCTGATCAAGGACTTCTTGATATCTATGATGCAAGCGTTTCAACGCACGGCTTGGCGAGGGCTCTCTCTGTCACCACCCATGCATTCATTAATGAGGGTCAAATCCGCAAACGAGCTGAACGCGTTGCAGGTGCTAAAGTTTTCTTGCATCCACCAAAAAACGGCAGTTTCGAAGAACTGGTGACTATTGTTTTCACTGATCCAGTTGTCCAGTTTATTGGCGCAAGCGTAATAACTGCAGCATTTTGGGATTTTCTTAAGTGGACGTGGTCGGAGGCATTAGGAGGAACGCATGAGCCTGAAACGCCGTTTGTAAAGCGTCTTGAAGATCGGGTTGAGCCTCTTATCGGCGAAATAGGTGTAGCCCTTGAGTCGCCAATGGCCTCATTGCATCGCCCGATTCAGAATGCGGTTGATATGGAAATCTCTATTTCACGGCCTAGGGTCGGGGAAATGCTAAGGTTGGACCATACAACTATGGCGTATGTGAATATCCGAGAAGAAGGCGAGGCTGAAGAAGGCATTATTGGAAACGTCACGAAATATAATATTTTAAGTGGGTACGGTCGAGTGTATGTAGATGAGTTAGATCGTACTATTCCATTTGATTTAGATGCTGAGGTCAGTCCGGGTGAAAAAGAGTTTCTGACCAAGTCTAGTCATGACAGGAATAGAGGGTTGGATGGCAAGATATCCTTAAATGCGGCTAAAGTTCTGACGGGAAGAGGCGAGTTGAAACGCTTTAAGGTTTATGGTGTCGAATGGATTGGTAATATGTAGTTTTTACGCGCTGATCAAGTGTGGTCGGCGCTTTTTTTTGGAGTTGTCATGAATAGTGTGAGTGTTGCCCCCGCCCCAGGGAACCTCCTTGAAGTTTTGAGTAAGCTCGGTAGCGCTATCGTCGGACTGTCTGTATTCGCTTATATAGCTGGTTATGCAAAGTTGATGTCGATGTATAGCTCCATAAATGCTGGCTGGCTGATTGACTTCGTGGTAACCCAAGATATTCTCCGTGCTGGTCTTGAGCCTTTGGCAATGGTTGGGGTAACTGGTGCTGCCAGTGCTTACATCTTGTCGACCAAGAGTTGGATTGTCTTGAAAATGCTGACCTTTTCGATTTTTTCGTTGTTATTAATATATTTAAAATTTATGCCGTCGAATGTGTTGGTGGTCGGCTGGTTTGAGAGCTATAAGTTTTCAACGTTTATTTCTTATTTTCTTTATTTGGTGTCTGGTATATTTATTTCGTATTCCGTGTTTGAGGTTGTTGTAGGTAAAGCGTTCGGTGTTAAGGTTTTGATGTGTTTTTTTGTGGGTGCATTATTTTCTTTGTATGTGACTCCCGTATATTTGGGAAAGGTTTGGGCGAACTCCATCGTGAGCGGTGATATGAATTTTTCCAAAGCAGTGGGGGAGCAGTATAAAAATGAGTCGTGCTATTTATTTGGCAGTGTGAATTCTAAATATCTGATTGGGTGTGTGAGCGGGAATAAAGTTGGGCGCATTCAATTGGTGGAGGTGGGGAAGGATATTGCTTTTGAACGAAAATGACTGATTGTATCTATTGTAATTTGGGGGGGCTTATTTTGGGTGGGTAATGCAATGTCGGTGCCGTAATTATTGGGTAGTAAAGCGCTGCTATATGACTTGGATGATTTTTTAGGTCGGCATTTTACATATAGAGATAAAACTAATATCTTTTTCACCTTTAACAATGGTTTGATTAAGTTGCAGCGAAGGGGGCAGATCTATTTACCCGGAACGGGCTCAGTTTTTTCAGATTACCGATGCAAATCTTTCAATGATTCTACGTTTGTTTAAAAACGTATCGGTGCCACCATCCATGCCCTACACCACCTTGCGCCTCCCCCTACACCTAAGACAGAATCCCCCGGCTTGTGCCTCTAGCCCGCAGGTTCTATCGTCCCCACATCACTGAAAACCAGTGATCGGGTTTGGTAGCCCGCTTCGTGTCTAGATGCATCGCATCACCAAATTCAGTCGCTTTCCCAAGACTCGGATTTCATGGTGGTCATGCGTGGGGCCCATTCGTGGGCGCCGGGTTCTAGTGCGACCGGTCTACCAACCCGCGTATTGCCGCCACCCATCGTTTGGTAGCGTGGGTGATGGCTTCTTTTAGTAATCGCGCTAGAGGTTCCATCTATGTGCAAAGTAACACCCAACCCGCCAGAAACCGACCCCGCATCCCCCTACGAATCCGCCAATTCCAAAAAACTCCACGAAGCCGCCGAGCGCGCGCTTGATCACTATCTCCTTCCCGCCAGCCTAATCAGGGCCAGCACCGATGCGCCCGAACGCATGTACCTCGCCAATCCGAAGTACGACATGGAATCCCTGTTGGCCAATGCCTGCGAAACCCTGGGTTCTGCCTCCGAAATGCTCAACAACTTTGCCGCGACGCTGGATAACTCGCGCCGCAAATCTGCGCTAGGCATTGCGCAGGTGGTGATGTTGGCGGAGTTGGCGGTGAATCAGGCGTTGGATAAGGTTGAAATCAAGCCGTAAACCCGTGTCCCTCTGTGGCATGCGGCACGCCGTTGCTGCAGAGGGGCGGGGTTCTGCATTGACATTTTCATCGTCTTTTCACGCTGATAGCGATGTGCCACAAATAATGATGGCAATGCGTCATCACGCCACTCAAAAAGTTCAACGATTATACAAAAATATAAAGTTGTACAAGTTTTCCCAAAATTAATAGCATCCCTCCAGACACCTTTGCTGAAACGATAAATCCAGCCTGCATATGCTCTGTTGCGACGTGATGGTTTGTCTGCCGGTGCTCGCGTCGGGTCTCTTTTCGACGCTTCAACAGCATTGGCATTTGCATTCCCGGGACAGCTGGAGCGTCCCGTATTTCGCCCTGGATGACGACCCCCCGAATGTCTGGACGGTGACTGTGGTTACCGGAGATCAATTTTTTGCGCCTGGCGTTTCGCGTCAGGACGTTTGAGGCTGAATATGGCAGTAGCATCGAATTTCCTCGGTGACATCAAAGTTTCCCGCAAGCTGGGAACCGGCTTCGGCATTCTTCTGCTGGCCGTTTTGGCGGTTGCCTTCATTGGCTATAACAGCAACAGCGTGCTGGTTGATCGCTTGAGTACGACGCGTCTGATCGGCACGTTGAATGACGCTACGCAAAATATGCGTCTGTCCGAGAAACAGTACGAAGCCGCCGCTGACGCAGCGTTCGCCGAGTCCTATAACGCGCAGTTGAATGTCTTGCAGGGTCTTGTGGGCAAGGCGCTGGATACCTTGACCCGCGCTGAAAACCAGCAAGCCCTGAAGGCTTTGCAAGCCACGATTGTTGCCTACGACCAGAAGGTCAAACGGCTGATCGCTGCCGATCAATCGACCACTGATGCGCTGAAACCGCTGACGGCGCTGTCGGACAAGTACGCGCAAACTTTTGCCGGCATGCTTGAAGGCACCACAACCAGTGCACTGGCGTCTGCCGATGGTGAACGCGTTCGGGAGCTGCGCACGGTGGCCGATTTGCGCAATGGCATGACCACTTTTCGCCTGATGTTGCGTCGTTACATTGCGGTGCCCAACGACGTGAACAAAAAACTGCTGATGGAAACCATCGATACCTTCTTGAGTGATATCAGCAAGGCGCGCACCAGCCTGCCGACGGCGCTGTCGAGCCAACTGGAAGAAGCCCACGCCGGCATGCGGCGTTATCGCGAAGTACTGGTGGAAGTGGCCGGGCTGTTTGAGCAGAAGCAGAACATGCGCGAGCAGGTCGACCAGGAAAGCAAGGCGATGGACAAGATCATGAGTGGCCTGATGGACACCCAGCAGCGCCTTGCACATGAGGATCAGCATTCGGCTTTTATTCAGATGGCGGTATTGACTGCGCTGGCGCTGGTGATCGGGCTGTTGGCTTCGGTGGTCATCTCGCGCCAGATTACTGCGCCGCTGGCGCTGACGGTTGATCTGGCGCGACGGATTGCCAAAGGCGACCTGACGGTCCAGGCCAGGTCTGCGCGCAGAGATGAGTTGGGCGATTTGCAAAATGCGATGCAGGAGATGGCGCAGAACCTGAATACGCTGGTGCAAGGTATCGGCAATGGCGTCACGCAGATTTCCACCTCTGCGGAAAAGCTCTCGGCCATGAGCGAGCAGACCAGCGCAGGTGTACGTCAGCAAAAAAGCGAAGTGGATCAAGTTGCCACGGCGATGCACGAAATGGCTTCGACGGTGCAGGAAGTTGCGCGTAACACCACCGATGCCTCCGCTGCCGCGACCCTCGCCGATCAGCAGGCGCGCCACGGCAGCACGGTGGTCAAGCAGGCGACGGTGCAGATCAGCGAACTTGCCATGGCCATTGAAGAGTTGGGCGGTGCGATGAATGTGCTGACTCAGGACAGCGAGCAGATCGGCAAAGTCATCGATGTGATCAAAGCCGTCGCCGAGCAGACCAATCTGCTCGCGTTGAACGCCGCTATCGAAGCCGCGCGGGCGGGTGAGCAGGGTCGTGGTTTTGCTGTGGTAGCAGACGAAGTGCGCTCGCTGGCACAGCGCACGCAGGACTCGACCAAGGAAATCGAAGCGCTGATCGTCACCCTGCAACAAGGCACGCAAGCGGCCGCGACGCTGATGACCTCAAGCCGCGAGCGCACCCTCGATACGGTGGTACTGGCGCAGAAGGCCGAATTGGCGATTACCGAGATCAATCAGTCCATCGGGACGATCCAGGAGATGAGTCTGCAGATATCGGCCGCCGCCGAGCAGCAAAGTGCCGTGGCCGACGAAATCAACCGCAGCATTGTCAGTGTGCGTGATGTGGCTGACCAGTCGGCTGTCGCCAGCGAAGAAAGTGCGGCGGCGACGATTGAGTTGGCGTCACTGGGGCAGGACCTGCAGCGAATGACCGCGCATTTCCGCACCTGATCATTTTAACGTCGAGCGCGCGGCGCCTTTGAATATTCAGGTGCCGCAGGGCTGCAGTTGTTGCCTGGTTGGCAGATGACGCAATCCTGCAACTGATCATTAATCACCATGGAAGGTTACAACCCGTTATCAGGGGTGTCATGACCGACTTTCCAAAATCATTCGCGTCTCCCGGAGGCTGTCAGGGCTGTAGGAACAAAGGTGTGCCAGAGATGGATTTCGCCTTCGCTTTCCAGCCCATTGTGGATCTGCGCGATCAAACGACGTTTGCCCATGAAGCGTTGGTTCGCGGCGTGAACGGCGAAGGCGCCTTGTCTGTCCTCGAGCAGGTGGACGATCAGAACCGTTACCGATTCGATCAACTGTGTCGAGTGCGGGCGATTTCCACGGCGGCTGACTTGGGCATGACGCAGTACCTGTCGATCAACTTTCTGCCGAATGCCGTTTACCGGCCGGAGATGTGTATTCGCAGCACGCTGGAAGCGGCGCGCACATACGGCTTTCCGCTGGAGCGGCTGATCTTCGAGGCTGTGGAAGGCGAGCACGTCGAAAGCAACAAGCATTTGATGAATATCTTGCGTGAGTATCGCGAGTTTGGTTTCAAGACGGCGATCGACGACTTTGGCGCAGGCTATTCCGGCCTTAACTTGTTGGCGGATTTTCAACCGGACCTGATCAAGCTGGATATGGCGCTGATCCGCAATATTCACCGTGACCGCGTACGCCAGACGATCATGCGCAACGTGGTGAACATGTGCAGAGAACTGGGCGTGGAAGTGATCGCTGAGGGCATAGAAAGTGCCGAGGAAAGAGACTTTCTCGCCGATTGCGGCATTTATCTTATGCAGGGCTACTGGTTCGCCAGGCCCTCGTTCAAATCGTTGGCGCAGATCTCGACGAGTGCGTGGCTGGGGAGATCATCCAATCCGCGCTCTTATGCAAAACATTGACCCCCACCGACACTGGCCGCCGTCGGTGCCATGCGCCTGAATGCCGGTTGTTCTGCGGTCACGGGTTGCGTCGGGTTTCCAGCAGCGTAAATAACCCCATGCCTGCGAGCATCGCCAATACGAAAACCATTGCCTGCCAGTGGCCGGTCGACAGGATGGTCACTGCCGGGCCAGGGCAGATGCCGGCTATCCCCCAACCGACGCCGAACAGCAGGCCGGCCAGGAATGCATTCAGTTTGAGCATGTTCAGATTCCCGACACCGCGTGCATTGAGCGAACCGTTCCCTCAACGCGCGCGGTGGCCGGCGGGGGGCAGTGGCTTACTGCGGCACCGCAATCCACTCACCCAACGTCTGCTGATACTTGCCAGTGACCTTGCTCAAATGCAGCCACTGATCGACATACAGTTTCCAGCTGATGTCGTCGCGTGGCAGCAGGTAAGCCTTCTCCCCGTACTGCATGTACTTATGCGGATTCACAGCGCACAACCCCGGTTTGAGTTTCTGCTGATACAGCGCTTCCGAGGCGTCGGTGATCATCACGTCGGCTTTGTTGTCGAGCAGTTGCTGGAAGATCGTCACGTTGTCGTGCAGGGCCAGTTGCGCTCTGGGCAGGAAGGCGTGAACGAAAGCTTCGTTGGTGCCGCCGGCAGGTTCCACCAGGCGCACGTTGGGCTGGTTGATCTGGTCGATGGTCTGGTATTTGGACTGGTCGGCGCAGCGCACCAGCGGGATCTTGCCGTCGGTGTCGAGGGTGTTGCTGAAGTAGGCTTTTTTCTGCCGTTCCAGTGTGACCGAGATGCCGCCCATGCCGATGTCGCATTTGCCGGCCTGCATGTCGGGCATCAGGGTTTTCCAGGTGGTCTGCACCCATTGCACCTTGACGCCGAGGCTGTCGGCCAGGGAGCGGGCCATGCTGATGTCGATGCCTTCGAAGTCGCCGTCGCTGCGCTTGAAGGTGTAGGGCTTGTAATCGCCGGTGGTGCAGACGCGCAACTGGCCTTGTTGCTGAATGCTGTCGAGGTGGGACGTGGCGGGGTCGGCGTGAGCGCCAGTCGCCAGGGTCAGCAGGCCGCCGAGGATCATCGTGCTTTTTAGTGTTGTCATTGAGATCGGGCTTCTGAAAGGGAAGGTGGCCCAGTTTAGTGAAAGCCTTCCACAGGTGTCATCCCGGGTCCGGACTCAATGTGCCGAGCCACGCCACCAGCGCCACGATCAGCAGGGCAAGAGCCAGCTCCATCACCACACTGCGTCGCAGCGCGTTCGCGGCGATGAGGTGCTGGCCGTCGCGCAGCGATCGTTGCAGTGACGGTCCAAGATGAAAGCGGTTCAACGCAGCCAGCACCAACATCACGGCAAACGCCAGCACCTTGATCGCCAGCAGCAGCCCGTAGGTGCCGAACAGCACTCCGTCGAGCCTTGGGCCGACGATGAAAAGATAATTCATCACCCCGGTGACCGACACCGTCAGCACGATCAACGCGCCCACCCATTCGAAGCGTTTCACTGCACCGGCGAGCAAGCGAAGGCGTGTATCACCGATCCGCCCGCTCACCATCACCACCAGCGCCAGCAAGGCACCCAACCAGGCTCCCGCCGCAAGCAGGTGCAAGATGTCGCTGAGAAAGTGCCAGAACCGCAGCCATCCTTCGTCCATCGCTCCGTGCCCGCTCCATGCCAGCGAAGCGAGGGCAATGGCGCCTGCCAACGACGCTGGCCACAGACTCGGCCGGATCACTACGATGGCCAGCGCTGTCATCCGCAGCGCCCACGCCAGGCCAACGTCCGTTTCCAGCAGCATCATCTGCAGGTGCGGCCACAACGCCGCGAGCTGGGTTTCGCCACTCATGGCGCGGGTCATCAGCACCAGCCCGGCCACTGACAGCAATGCCCCTGTCACCGCCATGCCCCGCAACAACGGACGGAACCGCAGCAGCGCGTTGAAGCTGTACAAGCCAAACAACGCCAGCCCGAACAACAGCAGCAAATCCACATACAAGGCGAACCGCAGGATGATGTTGAGCAGGTCCGCCATTGTTCACTTCACTTTGAACGTGACGTTACCGGTGATCGGGTGCGTGTCGGCGGACACCGCGCGCCACTGCACCTGATAGGTGCCGGCAGGCAGCGGGGCGAGCGGGGTGATCAGCATGGTTTTCGGATCACTGCTGGCGCTGACTTTGGCTTTCATCGGCATCGGCGAGTGAGCCATGCCACCCATTTCGGTCATTACCAGTTTGGCCCCGGAGAACTGCGTGACCAGGTTCTCGGAAAAGTGCAGCTCGATCCTGCCCGGCGCGGCGCCTTCCGCGCCTTCGGCTGGCGTCGACGAGAGCAGTTTCGGATGGGCCTGGGCGAGGGTGCTCAGGAGCAATCCGCTGGCGAATATCAGGGGCAGGGTCAATGTGCGCATGCAAGGTCTCCGGTTTGTTTTTGTAGAAGAATTCAGAACCACAGCCTGACCCCGAGGACCAGGCGCGCCTCACTGCGATCCTCGTCTTCTTCGCGGGCGTAGTCGGCGGTGTTGCCGTAAGTGCGATTCCACGTCACGCCGATGTAAGGCGCGAATTCGCGGCGGATTTCATAACGCAACCGCAGGCCCGCCTCGGTATTGGACAACCCTGAGCCGATGCCTCGCTGCGGATCGTTTTTGCCGTAGATGTTGAGTTCTGCGGTCGGCTGCAGGATCAGTCGATTGGTCAGCAGGATGTCGTAGTCGCCCTCCAGACGTACCGCACTCTGGCCGCCCTCGCCGAGGAAAGCCGTGGCTTCGGCCTCGAAGTTGTACAGCGCCATGCCTTGCACGCCGAACGCGGCCCAGGTTTGCGGTGCGCCGGGTTTGAAGTCCTGACGCACGCCGCTGACCACGTCCCACCATGGTGAAATCGCGTGGCCCCATAGCGCTTGAATTTCCGCGTCTTCAGTCTTGCCGTTGTTGCGCTCGCCTTCAGAGCGCAGCCACAGCCGATCGGTATCCCCGCCGATCCAGCCGGACAGATCCCAGGCCAAAGCGCTGCCGTCATCGGCGTTCTGCCATTCGAGTTTGTCGGCAAGAAAGTAGCTGTTTATAACGCTGTCATGCACCTGATGACCGACGGGGCTGGTGAACACCGCAGCGCGGTCGGCGTCGGTCACGGGCGGAATCGGCGTGCGGCTTTCGCTGGGCGCGGCGGGCTGCATCATGCCGTCGTCCATGCTCTGCATCGCCGAATGATCCATCCCGGGCATCTGGCTGTGGTCCATGCCCTGCATATCGTCGGCGGCCATGGCAGAGGTGCCGGCGAGCAGCAGCGAGAACACGCTGAGTCGAGTCATGATCGGCCTCTTCATTCTTCCACCCGCACTTCGCGGAACATGCCCGTTTCCATGTGATAAAGCAGATGACAGTGATAGGCCCAGCGGCCGAGGGCGTCGGCGGTGACGCGGTAGCTGCGGCGGCTGCCGGGCGGCATGTCGATGGTGTGTTTGCGCACCTGAAAGTTGCCGTTTTCGTCTTCCAGATCGCTCCACATCCCGTGCAGGTGAATCGGGTGGGTCATCATGGTGTCGTTGACCAGCACCAGGCGGATGCGCTCGCCGTATTTCAGACGTAGAGGCTCGGCATCGGAGAATTTGATGCCGTTGAACGACCAGGCGAATTTCTCCATGTGGCCGGTCAGGTGCAGCTCTATCGTGCGGCTCGGATCGCGGCCGTCCGGGTCTTCGAAGGTGCTGCGCAGGTCGGCGTAGGTCAGCACTC
This sequence comes from Pseudomonas sp. H26/SER47-MNA-CIBAN-0231, assembly GCF_040310465.1. Lineage (NCBI taxonomy): Bacteria > Pseudomonadati > Pseudomonadota > Gammaproteobacteria > Pseudomonadales > Pseudomonadaceae > Pseudomonas > Pseudomonas sp. H26/SER47-MNA-CIBAN-0231. Next base: position 96,816 of record NZ_JBEOPW010000016.1, read on the forward strand.
GGCGGCCGTTGTTGCGCAGGCCAAGGCCCGGATCGTCAAGCTTTGGCGCGGTGATCATGGCCTGCATGTCCACCAGCGGATTGTTGTTTTCACTGTCGGGATGGGCTTGCATCGGGCCCATGGCGGAGTGATCCATGGCGCTCATGTCCATGCTGCCGTGATCCATGCCGCCCATGCCCATGTCGTCCATGCTCACCAACGGACGCGGATCCAGCGTCGGCACTGCTGCCGACATGCCGGCGCGTGTGGCGAGAGTGCCACGGGCGTAGCCAGTGCGATCCATTGCCTGGGCGAAAAGGGTATAGGCCTCGGTTTCAGGTTCAACGATCACGTCATAGGTCTCGGCCACGGCAATGCGCAGTTCATCGACGCTGACCGGTTTGATGTGCAGGCCATCGGCAGCCACCACCGTCATTTTCAATCCCGGAATACGCACATCGAAATAGGTCATGGCCGAGCCGTTGATCAGGCGCAGGCGCAGTTTTTCGCCGGGACGGAACAGCCAGGTGAAGTTGTCATCGGGGGCCTGGCCGTTGATCAAAAAGGTATACGTGGCGCCACTGACGTCGGCGATGTCGGTGGGGTTCATGTTCATTTGCGCCCACATCGTGCGATCGGCAACCGTGGCGCCCCAGCCTTTTTCACTGACGTCGTTGATAAAGTCGCCAACGGTGCGTTTGTGAAAGTTGTAGTAGTCGGACTGTTTTTTCAGGGTCTTCATCAGGCTGGCCGGGTCTTCGTCGGTCCAGTCGCTGAGCATCACCACGTAGTCGCGATCGTACTGGAACGGCTCCGGCTCTTTGGCCTCAATGACCAGCGGCCCATAGACGCCGGCCTGCTCCTGTAAGCCGGAATGGCTGTGATACCAGTAGGTGCCGTGTTGCCGAACCTTGAACTGGTAAACGTACACGCCGCCCGGTTCGATGCCATGGAAACTCAGACCCGGTACGCCGTCCATGTTCGCCGGCAGCAGAATGCCGTGCCAGTGAATCGAGGTGTCGGCGGTGAGCCGGTTACGCACCCGCAGCGTCACGGTATCGCCCTCGCGCCAGCGCAACAGCGGGCCGGGCAGGCTGCCGTTGATGGTCATCGCTGTGCGTGCCGAACCCGTGAAATTGACCGGAGTTTCGCCGATGAACAACTCGAATTCGTTGCCGCTCAGTTCGTTGACGGGGGCGGCGCCGTTCAGTGCCCAGACCGGTGTCCGCCAGAGCCCGAGGCCACCGAGCAAGCTACCGGCGGCCAGGCCTTTGACAAAAGTGCGTCTTGTGAGAATGGAAGGCATGCGCTGGAAATCCCCGTCTGGCTCATGACAGAGAGACTAGCCAGCCCCGGCTTTCAGTTGGCTGAGGCAAACATTACAGTTTTGTCAGTTAACCCGGGCGGCTTACAGGCTCAACCCTTGCTGCACCACTTGCAGCAGATTGTTTTCCGTCAGCGCGATCGCATCCAGCTCCTGGCCGGTCTCGATAGTCTGCAACCACCAATGGCTTTCGCCATGCTCGTCAACCGTGCGCAGCAACGACTGATCACGCCCCGGCACCTTGATCTCGACACGTCCGCAACCGTCCTCGGTGAACCGCGCAATCGGATCGAAAATCAGACTGTGATTGTTCGCTTCGATCACCAACTGGTCGATGGCGTAGTCGTGGCTTTCGCCGTCCGGCGAACTTTCGCAAACGTGCGTAGGATTGCGCCGAATCTTCAATCCTACTTCGGTGACTGGCTGTAGCCAGGCTTCGATGCGGTGGTACAAGTCGTACACCTGAGCAGGCCAGCAATCGATTTCCAGCGCCGCATCAGCCTGGGTATGCCGTGTCTGCTTGAGTCTGGCGGCGAGTTCGTCTGCTTTACTCATGTCGGTTCCCTTGTTGGATGTCTGCCTGTTCAGCGTAGACCTTTGCACGGCGCAGGGCCTTGCCTTGCGTCATGCGCTTGCAATACAAGCGTGTCGAAATCAGCACTGGCCAAGCCTGGCCAACAACGAAAACCACGGACGCAGGCGTCCCAAGGAACGGGTCAATGAAAAAGCTGTTTACAATTCTGGCGCTGATCGCGCTGACGGCCGGTAGCATCGGCATGAGTTCGGCGCGTCAGCCGGCGTCGAACAAAGCGCAGGCCGAATCGGTGGCGGGGGTGTTCGACTACTACCTGCTGGCGCTGTCCTGGTCGCCGACTTTTTGTCTGTCGCACAAGGACGACGCGCAGTGCACCGGCAAGGGTTATGGTTTTGTCCTGCACGGTTTGTGGCCGCAATACGCCAAGGGCGGCTGGCCAGAATCCTGTCCGCCGCTGACCAGGCTATCGGCGGCAGAAACCAGCAAGGGCCTGACGATGTACCCGACGAAAAAACTCCTCGATCACGAATGGTCCAAGCACGGCACCTGCAGCGGTCTCGGCGCGGAGGGCTATCTGGACAAGTCCGATCAGGCCCTCGGCGCGGTGAAGATTCCGCAGGCGTTACAGCCGTTCGGCTCGACGTCGTATTACTTCGAAGCGCAGGAAATTGTCGATCTGTTTCGCAAGGCCAATCCGGGTATTCCCGAGGATGGAATTGCAGTGGTTTGCAGCGGCCCGCAGCTGTCGGAAGTGCGGGTGTGCATGGACAGGGATTTGCAGTTCGGCGCGTGTGGCAAAGGGGTGAAGACGCAGTGCCGGGCGGGGGATATTCGGGTACCGCCGGTACGGTGAGCATCAGTAACAGCCTATGAAAAGAGGCGCTTGCATGAGCGCCTTTTTTGCCTGACGATTTGTAGCGCTTGGCAAATTCGCGCATGCTGCGCGCCTCAAAGGATCTGCACGACACATTGCAAGGATCTGTTCATGAGCGGAAAACCCGCTGCCCGCGTCACCGACCCCACCGCTTGCCCGTTGCCGGGACACGGCACCAACCCGATCGTCAGCGGCTCGCCAAATGTCAATTTTGATGGACTGGCGGCTGCGCGCATGACCGACAAGTCCGCTTGCGGCAGTGCGATCAGCGGCGCTGTATCTGGCACCGTGTTCATCAATGGCTTGAACGCGGCGACGCTGGACAGCACCGGTGGCCACGGCAATGTCGTCATCGGCGGTTCAGGCACGGTGATCATTGGCGACACCGTAGTCGCGGCGCCTTTCAGTGGTCTGCTGCCGATGCCGGTGCACTTCACCGACAAGTTGAAACTGGTCAACGATGTAACTGGCGAACCGATGCCCAACCATCCCTACATGATCCAGCGCGCCGACGGGCGCATGGAGCATGGCGTGTCTGATGCCGACGGGTTTACTCACGAAGTCAGTTCGCACCTGCCTGAAACCATCAAGCTGTTTCTGGAGGAGTGAGGCAATGGCTGCGGAGACGGTAACGTGCGCGAAGGGCAACACTTACAAGCTGCACAAGGAGCATACGCTGACCGACAAGAAGGATGTCAGCGCCAAGCCTGTGCCGGTGGAAAGTACCAAGGTGATCGTGCTTTTTATTGGTGGGGCCGGGGATAAGGAGAGTTATTACTTCTCTGGGCCGTATCGAAATATACAACGGGCGTGGCTGGACTTTAATAAGCGTGCTGAGTCGTTACAAGATGAGGGGAAATACAAGTCGGAGTGGCTGGGCTACAACGAGGTCAGAGGCAAGTCAGATATTCAGCGACATGTTTTGAGTCTGATACCGTACAAAAGCTGCCCTATCTACATTATTGGACATAGTCTTGGGGGGTGGAATGGGGCGCACCTTACGAGAATAATGTCGGAGTGGGGGTACAGAGTGCCTATGCTGATTACTTTAGACCCTGTCGGTGAAGGCGCATTGGTGTGGGTAGGCTCGGATATCTATCGTGAGCGTCCCGAGCCCATTGCGGAGGATTGGATAAACGTCAGAGCGATGCCTACTCAAAGAGATCCTTCAGATGGTGTAGCGGATTTTGGCGAAAAATGGCTCATATCTTGCGGTCCTTCCCTTAATGCTAACGTAGATACCAATCATGCAGACGCTAAAGGTCTATTTGTCGCACCTATCTCTGGAGCTAAATCCGCAAGCGATTTGTTGTTCGAATCAGTCATGAGGGAGTTTTCGTGATGTGCAGATTTTTGCTTTGCGCATTGTTAGCCGTTTGTTCCGGCTGTGCGAAAGACCATGCGAAGCCTCCAGCAAATTTGAATTATGTGTCGGTCGAAAGAGAAAGTTTTCGGTTGTACGCTATCCGATATCAATCGGACGTTGATGTTCTGGATCTTTTTAATCGTGGAGAGGGAGTCGGTATGGCGTCAGGGACGCTTGAGTGTGCCTTGGCGGATGACCATGATTTCTCGGTTGATAAAGCAATGCAATTTTCTGCCGTAGGTTTGATTGATTCAGACGTGAGCAAGAGAGAGAAAGAGAAATCTTCCTATCTCACCAGCGCGTTTCTGGTTGAAACCTCCAGCGACCGTAGTTCACAACGTCACCTGTCAAAAACGGAGCTAAATAACCTCCTATACAATAAAACCCAAATCCCCTGCAAAGTCGTCATCACCGCCTTTGGCTACAAAACCTACTACTCAAACACCATGAACATCCCCACCGCCGACCTGCTCCGCGAAATCAACAAACCCGAATAAAGATCGCCGGGGGACTCAGGCAAATCCCCCCGCATCCACCCCCAATTCCCCACGCAAAAACTCCACCAGCCCCCGCTGCATCCCACTCAACACTCCCTCGCGGCTGACCAGCGCCAGTTCCGTCGGCGCCAACTCCGGCAAATCCGTGCACACCTCATGTTCTGGCAATAGCGCCGAAACCGGCAGCACCGAAATCCCCAACCCGGACGCCACCGCCGCTTGGATCCCGGTCAGGCTGTGGCTGCCGAACGCTACTCGCCACGGTCGCTGCGCTACATCGAGCAGGCGAATCGCCCGTTGTCGATACAGGCAGCCCTGCGGAAACAGCGCCAGCGGCAGCACACCGCTGGAGGTGTCGAATTCGGTGCCTTTGACCCATACCAGTCGTTCCGGCCAGGTGGCCCATGCCGGGCCGCTGTCGGGTTCGCGTTTGATCAGGGCAATGTCGATGTCGCCGGCGTCGAGGCGTTGGCGCAGGTCGAGGCTCATGCCACTGATGGTTTCCAGGCGCGCCTGCGGATGGTTGCGGGTGAAACCGGCGAGGATCAGTGCCATGCGCCGGGCGTCGAAGTCTTCCGGCATGCCGATGCGCAGCACTTCCAGGTCGACGTCACTGGCCAGCGCTTGCGTGGCTTCGGCGGACAGCGCCAGCAATCGGCGCGCGTAGTGGATCAGCAGTTCGCCGTGTTCGGTGACCGCGACGTTCACTCCGGTGCGGTCGCGCAGGAGTAGCGGGTGGCCGACCAGATCCTCGAGTTTGCGCACCTGCTGGCTGACTGTCGATTGCGTGCGGTGCACACGCTCGGCTGCGCGGGTGAAGCTGCCTTCGTCGACCACGCAGACAAAGGTTTTCAGCAATTCCAGATCCAGCATGGCGGTATTCCTGATAGTTGATTTGCGAATGACGATGACGAATTTATTTAATTTCACACTATCACCGCACGCTCATAAGCTGAAGTCCTCACTCTGGAGGAATCGACCGATGACCTTGAACAACACGCCACGCCCGCAATGGCTGACCTTCGATTGCTACGGCACGCTGATTCAGTGGGATGAAGGACTGAAAGCCGTGGTCGAGAAACTGCTCAGCGACAAGGGCGAGCACGCCGTCGACGCCGCTAAGTTGATCGAAGTCTACGACCGTCACGAGCATCGTCTGGAACAAACACCGCCGCACCGTTCCTTTCGCGAACTGAGCACCCTCGGCCTGCAACTGGCGCTGGCAGAGTTGGGCTTGCCGAGCCAGCCCGAAGACAGTCAACGCCTGGCGGCGGCCATCCCGAACATGCCGCCATTTGCCGAAGTGGTCGACACCCTCGCGCAGCTCAAAGCCATGGGCTTCAAGCTGTGCATCGTCTCCAACACCGACGACGAGATCATTGCCGGCAACGTTGCGCAGCTCGACGGCCATATCGACCGCGTGATCACCGCGCAACAGGCTGGCGCCTACAAGCCGGCGCCCCGTCTGTTCGACTACGCTCATGAGCAATTGGGCGTGACCCGGGATGAAGTGGTGCACATCTGCGCCAGCCCGACGCTCGATCACACGGCGGCGCGGGACATGGGTTTTCGTTGCGTGTGGATCGATCGCGGCACCGGGCGCCAGTTGTTGCCCGACTATCGCCCCGACGCGATCCTGTCCAGCCTCGATCAAGTGCTGCCGCTGTTCAAATCCCTCGGCTGGACCTAAGGAGGATTGCCATGGCTCATATCTTGAGCGGCACTGGCAAAGCCAGACCAACCGCGACGCTGAACCTGGAAACCGAAGCGATCATCACCGCCCGCAACGAACTCGCTGCGTGCTTTCAACTGGCCGCGCTGCATGGGCTGGAGGAGGGCATCTGCAATCACTTTTCGGCAATGCTGCCGGGGCATGATGATCTGTTTCTGGTCAATCCATACGGCTACGCTTTTTCGGAAGTGACCGCGCAGAATCTGCTGGTCTGTGACTTCGCCGGCAATGTGGTCGCTGGCGATGGCGAGCCCGAAGCAACCGCGTTCTATATCCACGCGCGCCTGCACCAACAACTGCCACGGGTAAAAGTCGCGTTCCATACGCACATGCCCCACGCCACCGCGTTGTGCCTGTTGCAAGGCCCGCCGCTGCTGTGGCTGGGGCAGACCGCGCTGAAGTTCTACGGACGGACGGCGGTGGGCGAGGATTACAACGGCCTCGCACTGGACGCATCCGAAGGCGACCGCATCGCCAGCGTCATGGGCGACGCCGACATTCTCTTTCTGAAAAACCACGGTGTGATTGTCGCCGCGCCGACCATTGCCGAAGCCTGGGACGATCTGTATTACCTGGAACGCGCTGCGCAGGTGCAGCTGCTGGCGATGGCAACCCAACGTGAATTGAAACCGGTGCCTCATGCGATTGCGCAGCGCGCCTATGAACAGATGCGTGAAGGCGATGCACAAAGTGCCCGCGCACACTTGACCAGCGCGATGCGACGCCTGGCCCTGCACAACTGATTAACCGTAAAGAAGCAATCGTAAATAAATCGACGAAAAGCGATCATCCAAACTCGCGACGCGCCGATAACTGGGCGGGAGGCGGGCGTTTGCCCGGTACATCCCGGTGGGCTACGCTCACACATACAAGGGTTTCGGGCTCGCGCCCCTGTCGTACCTGCCCAGGACATGCTTTTGCCAATCCCCATTCACGATCCTCATCAGGCCCCCGGCACGCTCAAACGGTTGCCGCTTCGCAAAGCGGCGGTGCTGTTTATCGTTGCGGTGAGCCTGTGCCTGTGCGGTCTGCTGTACCTGCAATTGGAGCAGTCGCGGCGTCAGGATCTGGCAGTGGCGAAGATGGCTTCGGGCAACCTGACCCGGGCCATGGCGCAGCAGGCCGAGGACACTGTGCGGGCGGCGGATCTGGTGATGACCAGCCTCGTCGACTGGATTCAGGACGATGGTTACGGGGCGGCGCAGCGACCTCGGTTGCAGCGGATCTTTGCCCGCCGCGCGCAGCAACTGGATCAGTTGCATGGCATCTTTCTCTTCGATCGCGAAGGGCAGTGGGTCATTACTTCGTTCGCCGATCTGCCTCGTGGCAACGGCGTGGCCGATCGCGAGTATTTCAAGTTCCATCAGCAGAATGCTTCGACCGTTGCGCACATCGGCCCGGCGATTCGCAGCCGCGAAAACGGCGAGTGGATCATTCCGATTTCCAGACGCGTGAACGACCAGCTCGGCAACTTTCAGGGCGTGCTGATGGCGGGCATCCGCATGTCCTACTTCGATCAGTTCTTCAAAAGCTTCAGCCTCGATGACAGCGGCATCATGTTTCTGGCGCTGACCGACGGCACCTTGCTGGCGCGACGGCCCTTTGATGAGTCGTTGATCAATACCTCGGTGGCCCACGGCGAGATCTATCAAACCCTGCTGCCGAACGCTAACGCTGGCACCGCGATGCTCAACTCCGTGGTCGACGGCGTGACCCGCTTGTATGGCTATCGACAGCTCGCCTCGTATCCGCTGGTGGTCTCTGCTGCGACGTCGCAAGACACGATTCTGCAGGGCTGGTATGACCGCGCATTTCAGTCCAGCGTGATTGTCGCGCTGGTGATTCTCGGGGTTGGCCTGTTCGGCTGGGTGTTCATTCATCAAGTGCGCGATGGCGAACGTATCGAGAAAAACCTGCGCAAGGCGCAACTGGCGCTGGAGCAGATCGCCACCCACGACAGTCTGACCGGGTTGGCCAATCGGCGCTTGTTCGAGCGCTCGCTGGACATCGAATTTGCCCGGGGCGCGCGCCAGGTCAGCCCGGTCAGCCTGATCATGCTCGATATCGATTTCTTCAAGCGCTACAACGACGCGTACGGCCATGTCGCCGGCGATCAATGCCTGGCGCAGGTGGCGCAAGTGGTGAAGGCCTGCTGCCAGCGCAAGTCGGATCTGGCGGTGCGTTACGGCGGCGAAGAATTTGCCGTGCTGCTGCCGGACACCGACATCAACGGCGCGCTGGCGATAGCCGGGCAGATTCGCCGCAGCGTGATCGACAAGCACATCATCCACAGCGGCTCGCCGACCGGTTATCTCACCGTGAGCCTGGGCTGTTATGCGTTTATTCCGCATGGCAACGACAGCCCGCAAGTGTTTATCCAGCGCGCGGACGCGGCGTTGTATCAGGCGAAAAATGCCGGACGCAATCGCGCGGCGGTGTATGCGCCGGAAGAAGGTTTTGCCGAACTGATGCGTTCGGATCGCTGATCTCAGTCACACTGTTGAGCAAATGTGGGAGCGAGCTTGCTCGCGAAGGCGGCGCACCGGTGACCAAATCAGTCGACTGACACAATGCCTTCGCGAGCAAGTTCGCTCCCACAGTTACTCAGTGTTGCTTTATCTGGGATGGCTCTTGTTCGTTCAGCTGCCCGTGCCACCGCCCGCACCACCCGTGCCGCCGCCGGCCGAGCCGGTGCCACCGCCCGCGCCGGAACCCGAACCACTGGCGCCGCCATTGGTGCCCGTGCCAGTGCCCATGCCCGAGCCAGTACCGGTGCCGGTGCCGTTATTGGTTCCGCCAGAACCGCTGCCACCCGATGGCGAGCCCGGGGTGTTGTCTGGCGGCATGGTCGAGCTGCTGGCGCCGCCGGACTTGGTGCCCGTCGCATCGGTGCTGTCATTGGCAGCGAAGCTGGCGGCGGATGCCGTGGCGAGCAGGCCGGCCAACAATAACGAAGTGAATTTGCGCGTCATCATGGTACGTCTCCTGATAAAGGGGATTACCTGATATTGGTCAGGCGCACTGAAACCTTGGTGCCCGTCGAGTGACGAGCGGTCAGTCGCCGCGCCAAGTGGCCTACCGTTCTTCTGCAATATTGGCTATTTGCCGAACCACCCCCGGGGACTAACGTAGCCACACATTCAATCGCTACCCCGGAGCCCACCATGCAACCTCGTGCCGATTTCTACACCGCTTCCCCTGATGCCATGAAAGCGATGATGGCGCTGGAAAATGCCGTCTCGAAACTGTCGCTGGAAAAGAGCCTGCTCGAACTGGTCAAGCTGCGCTCTTCACAGATCAACGGCTGCGCATTCTGCATCGACATGCACACCGCCGACGCGATCAAGGACGGCGAAACCCCACGCCGCCTGTTCGCCGTGACGGCATGGCGGGAAGCGCCATTCTTCAGCGAGCGTGAACGCGCCGCGCTGCTGTGGACCGAGTCGCTGACACAACTGAGCCTGACCCACGCGCCGGACGAAGACTATGAAGTCGTCGCTGCACAGTTTTCGCCGAAGGAACTGGTTGACCTGACGGTGGCGATCAACACCATCAACGGCTGGAATCGCTTGGCTGTGGGCTTCCGCAAACTGCCGCAGGCCTAAGCTGCCCACAATCCCCTGAAGGAGCTGCGGAAGGCTGCGATAATTTGATCTTGTCTTTTAAAGGCAAAGTCAAAAGCTCGCAGCCTGCGGCAGCTCCCGCAGGCGGGGCATCAATGCCCGTGCGCTCGGCGCTCTTGCGCATCAAGGGCGCCATCGCTGTGGCGATGATGAAGCAGACCGTGATCATCACCGGCCAGCATGGCGCCGGTGCCCTGGAACCGGTCAGTCATCACGGCTGCGCTTTGGCGATCGCTTGGGTACGGCAGGCGCGTTGCTGGGCTCGATGTATGCCAGGTTGATAGGCACGGGTCTGATGCACGCCGGCCGGTTTCAGGGTTTGGGAGAAACACTGATGGTCTGTAGCGCTTGGGCGTTGGCGCTGACCATTCAGACCACGGAACTCTGATTGCTTCAGGATATTTTCAGTGTTGTCAATTTGATTATCAGGTGTTGACATATTCTGAAACAAGTGTGAGATTAGTCGCCGTGAGTAAGGATGTACTCATCGCTATAGATCAGACTATGAACGGCTCAAGGGATTGGCATGTTTCATCTCATCGCATTACTTATCTGTTCGCCTCCGCATGCCTTTACCGTCAAGGCAGTCAATCGTTGCTCTGTTTTTCTTCTGCGCTGTAGCAATAGTTATTCTTCAACCCTCGGCGCGGGAAAATTTCTTACCGACCGGTAATTCCGGAAAATAACCAGATCCTGGAACTCGTTCGTTTCTTTTTAGAAGCGCGCGATACGTTTTGGTAACCGGAATAAAAGAAGCGACCAACAAGTTATCGTGGGCCGCCTGCATGTCGGATGAAGTCTTTCGTCTGGTTTTTGACAAGCCTTGATTACGCTGGAACAAGGTCGTTCATATCCACCGGTACAAATAGGCAGCATCAAAAATATGAGTAAGAAAATCACTGTGTTGCTGAGTTTGGTATTGGCTGCGCAAACATCCGTGTCAGTCGCGGATAACGCTAACGGGAAAAAACTGTATCTGCAGCGATGCGCAGTTTGCCACGGAGCAGACATCAGAGGGACAGGTCCCTTGGCGAACAAAAGCAATCCGGCAACTCCTGATCTTACTCTGCCAGGTTTCAGAAAAAGACTTGATGAATATCCGGGGGTTATCGTTTCGTCGGTGATACTTCGGCCCAGCGGGAATTTGATCCCGAAAACATTGCGAGAAAACGGCGTAAAGATACCGCCACATGCGTGGAGTATTAACGACCTTCGTGATTTGCATCAGTACATGAGCAGTGTGATTTTCAGGAAGAACTGATTTCGACATGGATGGCGAAGGCAGCGTCCCGGCCATTTGAATTGTGTTTGCTTTAAGCCTTATTACTCAGAGGGACAACCCCATGCGGACAAAGGTTGCAATCGTTGGAGCAGGGCCGGCTGGATTAATGTTGGGGCAACTGCTTTCGCAGATGAACATCAGCAATATCATTGTTGAAAGCCGATCCAGGGAATACGTCGAGGGACGCAGTCGTGCGGGCCAGATTACACCCGCGACTGTCCGCATCCTGACACAAAGTGGTGTGGGTGAAAGAGTTCATGCTGAAGGGATGAAACATTCCACCCTGCAGTTCCATTACGACGGATCTACCCGTGAACTGGATTTCGAGGCACTCACCGGGCAAACCGTAATGATTTACGGGCAACAGGAAATCATCAAGGATCTCGTCGCAGCGCGGTTGCGGACAGAGTATCCGCTGCTGTTTGGCGCTGCCGATGTCCAAGTGCATGGCACTGATGGTAACTCGCCTTCGGTGACGTTCCGACATGACGGCAGGCAACAGAGTGTTGAATGTGATTTTGTTGTCGGCTGCGACGGCTTTCATGGCATTTGCCGGCCGCAAATCGCCGACGCACTCACTTGTTATTCTCACGCTTACCCGTTTGCATGGCTGGCGGTACTCGCCGAAATGACGCCAATTGCCAAGGATGTCATCTTTTCCAGCCACGAAACCGGGCTGGCATTGTTCACCATGCGCTCGGCGAAGGTTTCAAGAATTTATCTGCAATGTTCTCCGGACGAAGATCCCAATGAGTGGTCTGCCGCGCGCATCTGGGATCTCTTGCAATCGCGGATTGAAGGGCGGCCGGAGAAAGTTGACGGCGGGGCCATTATTGAAAAAAGTATTGTGCAACTGAGAAGTTTCGTTGCCGAAAAAATGCAAAAGGGCAGGTTGTTCCTCGCGGGTGATGCTGCGCACATCGTGCCGCCTACTGCTGCCAAGGGGCTTAACCTGGCTGTCTCCGATGCCAATATTCTGGCTCGTGGCTTCGAGCATTTTTATGCCAGCGACAAGGACGATCTGTTGCTGTCGTATTCCGCCGTTGCGTTGAAACAGGTGTGGCGGGATGTGCAATTTTCCCATTCGATGGCGATGTTGCTGCATCGTTACGACGACAATGCTCAATTCCACAGACGACTTCAAATAGCTGAACTCGATCGCATTCTCGGCACTGGCCCGGCGGCGCAGAATTTCGCCGAACTGTGGGTGGGCAGTCCTCCCTTCACCGCGTCGATTTAAATCAGGCCTAGATCAAGTTGATCAGTGAACACATGGAGTTGTGCAATGGGTCAAACACGCAAGGTCTTGATTATTTTGCATCAGGGACACTCGACGCCCGGCCGCGTAGGCGTCCTCCTGAATCAAATGGGATTTGAGCTGGATGTCCGCCGACCACGATTCGGTGATCCGCTTCCGCAGTGCATGGCAGAGCACGCGGGCGTGGCCGTTTACGGCGGCCCGATGAGCGCTAATGATAACGACGCTTATATTCGCGACGAGATCGACTGGTTGGCCAAGCCGTTGAAGGAAGGCAAGCCGTTGCTGGGTCTTTGTCTGGGCGGGCAAATGCTGACTCGGCACTTGGGATCGCGCGTCTACCGACTGGATAGTGGGATAACCGAGGCCGGTTATTATCCGATAACACCGCTGGCTGCTGCTCACGAGATAACGGCTGACGCCTGCGCTCCTTTTCCAGACCATGTCTATCAATGGCACAGCGAAGGCTTCGATCTGCCGCCAGGCGCTACGCAGCTAGCCGAAGGTTCGACCTTTCCGGTTCAAGCCTATCGATATGCAACTAACGCCTACGCTCTGCAGTTTCACCCGGAAGTGACTTACGAGACGATCGACCGTTGGGCAATGCTCGGTGGCGAACGACTCAAAGCGCCGGGTACCCGGCCTGCAGCCGAACATACTGCCGGTTGGCATCAATATGATTGCGCGGTGGCGACCTGGATCAAAGCGTTTCTTCCCAAATGGATCGGATCGCCTGCTTGAGAACTGAAAGTCCGAGTATCAAAACCTGACTGAATAACTTCAATAAATATTGTCTTGAATTCGCGACTTATGCGGGGATTGCGCGGTATGGATTTTCAACTTTGGATATTGTTTTGCGTAGTATTTCTATCGGCCGCGATACTTCCCGGGCCGAATGTTGCCTTTTCCATGGCACAAGCCCTGGATCACGGTTTCAAGGAATCGTTTCCAGCTGCCATTGGTTTCGGCCTGGCCAGTGGCGGGCACGCCGTTATTGTTTTGTCCGGTCTGGGGATATTGGTAAGAGATAACCCCGGTATTTTGTTCTGGCTGAAATGGGTGGGCGTTGTTTACCTGCTCTACCTCGCTTTTAAAACGCTGCGTTCGCATACCCAGGTTGCGGTTGCCACTTCGCGCAAGCGAACCCCTCTGCAAATGTTTACCGGAGCGATGATCGTTTCGTTTACAAATCCCAAGGGGATATTGACCAACATTATCTTGTTTCCAACGTTCATCGATAACGCCTTGCCGTATATTCCGCAGTGCATTGCATTGGTGTCGACGGCAATATTCATCTCTACCACAGTATATGCACTGTATATGCTCATGGCGGGGCATGCGGCGAAGATTCTTCGCACAAAACGCCAAATGAGTGTGGTAACAGGGGTTTTATATATCGGCGTCGCTGCGGCCATTGCGACAACTATCTGAAAACTTACGGGTATTCAAGGAGGGATTCGGATTGATTGGCGTATTTGATTTCGGCAGCGGTGGTTTAACGGTAATGCGCGCGTTTGAGTCGGTCCTGCCCGATGAGCAGTTCGTCTATTTGGGTGATCATGGAAACGCACCTTATGGCAATGATGCAGTCGACGATATCCATGATCTTACCCAGGCCGCCATTACTCGCCTTTTCAAGTATGGCTGCTCATTAGTTGTCATCGCCTGTAACACGGCGGTTGCCACCAGTCTGCAAAGATTGCAGCAGACGTGGCTTGCTGAGGTTCATCCCGGTCGCAGGGTGATCGGCGTTGTTGCACCTGTCGCCGACAGGATCGCGAACTCTGCTTGTGATTATCCAGTGCAAAGCGTCGCGGTCTTCGCGACTCAGCACACGGTTCAGTCAAATATCTTTGCGTTGCAAATCAATAATCGGCGTGCCGATATAAAGGTGTACCAACAAGCCTGTCAGGGCCTGGCGTTGCTCATTGAGCAAGGTGTGCCTGAGGACATGCTGCGCACTGAGATTCGTAAACATGTCAATGCGCTCCTGAGTGCTGCTCCACAGGTGCCAGATGTTTGCATACTGGGCTGTACGCATTATCCGATTATTGAACACCTCTGGCGCCGCGAGCTGCCGGATTCCATGCGGCTGATTTCCCAGTCCGACGCCGCCGCTGAAAGTCTGGTGGAGTACCTGAAAAGTAATCCTCATCTCTCAAGTGCAAGAGCAGGCGGCAACAGGTTCTTGACGACAGGCGATAGTGCAACGGTTTCACAACGAGCCTCGTTGTTCTACGGGGCGAGGGTGGCGTTTGCACCAATTGATGCATAGCCGATTACAACAAGTTTTGCCCTTTGTTCACCAGTGTCACACGGAGTGGAAGGGGCGATGAAACGGATAGTCAATATTTCAGGAGAAAGCGATGAAACTGGTTGGCATGATGGGATCACCCTATGTTCGGCGCGTGGCCGTTTCTATGCGGCTGATGGGGCTGGAACATGAACATCGGCAGATCTCGGTGTTTCGCGATACGGATGAATTTCGAACCATCAATTCGGTGGTCAAGGCGCCGACGCTGATTTGCGAAAACGGCGAAATGATCATGGACTCATCGATGATCCTTGATTATCTGGAGGCGCAGGTCGCACCGAACCGCAGTTTGATGCCGAAGGATTCGGCGGAGCATCAAGAGGTGCTGTCGCTCATCGGGCTCGGCCTCGCGGTATGCGAAAAAGCGGTCCAGCTCGAGTATGAATACAACAAACCGGTCGCGTTTCACTATGAGCCTTGGCAAACGCGCGTCACCGAGCAATTGCATGCCGCGTTGGCGCTTCTGGAAAAGGCTGCAGCCAGTGCCAATCCTTGGCTTGCAACGGTGCAGTTGTCTCAGGCCGATGTAACCGTGGCCGCCGCCTGGCGCTTCACCCAGTTCAGGGTCTCCCACTTGGTCGAGGTCCAGAACTACACAGCGCTTGCCGCTTACGCTGACCGGGTGGAGCAACTGCCCGAGTTTGTTGCTACGCCGCTGAAATAAGCGCTGTGCCTGCCCCGGTATCGGGGCAGGCCGCAACCGTCCGATTCGCATCACCGCACCCTACAAGATCCCTCTCAATCGCAATGGCAAATCTGATCGCAGGGCTTTGACGCTGTTGGCCGATCTGTTACTGCGTGATCAACCGGAGACACAAGGATGTTGAGCCTAGAAGATTTTTTTGCCTACGGCGAGGCGGGGTATACCCATGTGCCGCTTTGGCAAACCCTGTCATTGCCGCCAGAGGTGGAAGCCGTTGCGCTGTACCAGGCTCTAGCCAACTGTGGGCAAGACTATCTGTTCGAAACCGGCCACTGGCACGAGGGTGTGTTCGCGCCGGCGTACTCGGTGATTGGCCTGCCTTGCAGTCAGCGCGTCGAACTCGATGAGGGTGTCTTGCGCCTGTACCGTGACGGACAGATTTCGGTGACGATTGACTGTATTGATCCGTTGGCAGAACTGGGCAAGTTGCAGAAGGGCTTTCGTATACCGCAATGCCCGGGCCTGCCATGTTTCAGCGGTGGGTTCTTTGGCTATTTCGGTTTCGAAACGACTCGGCTCATCGAGTCGCGTCTGCGTCGAGTGCCGCGCAAGCCCTCTGGGTTTCAGCTGCCTGATGTATTGCAATTGATCAGCATGGATCTCGTCGTGCTGGATCACCGCGAGCATCTGGCTTATTGCATCGTGCATGAACCCCCGAAGGCGCTGGGCGATTACCAGTGTGGGCAGGATCGGCTCAACCGACTGATCGCAAATGTGCGCCCGTTGCTCGTACCGCGCGCACCTGGCGGGCATGTGGTCGAGGTGACAACGCCGGTCGTCGAATCGGCCTTCCCGAAGTCAGCGTTCATTGAGGCCGTAGCAAGGATCAAGGACTACATCGCTGCGGGCGATGTGATGCAGGTGGTTTTATCCCAACGCATGAGCCTGCCTTTCGACGAGGACGCCGTCGCGCTGTACCGATCCCTGTCCGATCTGGGCCACACGCCTTATCGCTACTTGTTGAACCTGGGCGACTGCCAGGTGGTTGGCGCCTCTCCGGAAATGTTGTTTCGTCAGGAGCAACAAACGGTGGCCACCCGGCCAATGGCTGGTACACGCCGGCGGGGCAGTGGGGCAGTCGAAGACCACCGACTCAGGGATGAACTGCTCGCTGATCCGAAGGAAATTGCCGAGCATATGATGCTCGTTGACCTGTCGCGCAATGACCTCGGCCGATTGGCTCGCGTCGGCAGTGTGCAGGTGACGCAGTTGCTGAACGTGGAATATTTCTCCCATGTCATGCACATCGTCTCAACCGTGACCGGGCATGTGCCGGACCACGTGACCGGGCTGGACCTGCTCAAAAGCATTTTCCCCGCAGGCACGCTGAGCGGGGCCTCGAAGGTGCGGGCGCTGGAGATCATTGCCGAACTGGAACCGCATTCTCGCGGGGTGTATGGCGGCGCGATCGGTTATCTCGACTGGAGCGGCCGTGCCGACCTGGCGATCGCCATTCGAACCGCACTGCTGCAAGACGCCCGTCTCTACGTTCAGGCCGGCGCCGGCGTGGTGCAGGATTCGGTAGCCGATCGTGAGTGGCAGGAAACGCTGGAGAAAAGCCAGTTGCTGCGGGTCGCCGCCGGCCGCTGTCAATCGATCGCCCAACGCCAGGAATTGCCATATGCACTTAATGATCGATAACTACGACTCCTTCACCTACAACATCGTGCAGTACCTGGGCATGCTCGGGGCTGAGGTTGAAGTGCGTCGTAATGACGAAATGACCTTGGCTGACATCGAAGCGCTGGCGCCAGAGTCTTTGATTGTCTCGCCTGGGCCGTGCTCTCCAACAGAAGCGGGCATTTCCCTTGCGGCCATCCATCATTTCGCAGGCCGTTTGCCGATATTGGGCATCTGTCTGGGGCATCAATGCGTTACCGCTGCTTTCGGCGGCGAGGTGCGCAGGGCGAGGCAGGTGCTGCACGGCAAGGTTTCCCGTATCAGTCACGACAGTCGTGACCTGTTCGACGGCTTGCCTGACGGCTTGCAAGTCGCGCGGTACCACTCTCTGGTGGCGGGTGTCTTGCCCGGCGAATTGGTGGCTACTGCGCACGTGCTGGATGACGACGGCATGCCGGGTGAGATCATGGCGCTTCGGCACCGAGACCTGCCGATCTATGGCGTGCAGTTTCACCCGGAGTCATTGATGACGCCGCAAGGTCTGGCGATGTTGGCAAACTACCTGAAACTGGTTGAGCGAACCCGGCTGACCAGGTACGCGCCCTGAGCGCTCTGTTCGAGGAATCGATTGCCTCGCCTTAATAGGAAGCATTACTATTCGCGCCTCTTTCCTCAGCGCGTCGCCAACCCTCATGCGTCCCCGCAGACCCGGCTTTTTCGAGCATTACGAAGAGTTGATCGGCACCTGGACTCGGCGCCTGCGCAATCGTGCGCAGGCCGAGGATCTGGCGCACGACACCTTTGTGCGGGTGCTCGAGGCAGATTCGGCGGCGGTGCAGCAGCCGCGTGCGTATCTGCATCAGACCGCACGCAATATCGCCGTTGACGGTTATCGGCGGGAGGACCGGCGGGGCGTCATGGAGTCGGAGGCGGTCGGGGACACTGCGTCGTCGGCGGGCGATCCGGAGCATTACATGCACGCGATCCAGTTGGCCGATTCCATCGAACGCGCGCTCACCGAGCTGCCGCTCAACTGCCGCAAGATCTTTGTCTGGCAGAAGATCGAAGGCCTGACGCAGGCAGAAATCGCCGAACGCCTGGGGCTGTCCAAGAACATGGTCGAAAAGTATATGATCCGCACCCTGCGGCATCTGCGTGAGCGGCTGGATGGCTTGCAATCATGAGCGTTCGCACCTTTTCATTCTCAGCCGGACAGGACATTCCATGATGGAAACGGGTGATTGCGCCTGTGGGCAAACGGCGGTGCGGGAAGAGGCGGCGGCCTGGTTCGTGCGATTGCAGGAGCCGAATGTCAGCGTCGAGCAACGGCAGCGCTTCGAGGCCTGGCTGAACGAGCATCCGCAGCACCGTGAGGAATTCCAGTTGCTGCAAGGCTTGTGGACGGCGGCTGACCTGCTGCCGACGTCGCGTCTTCAGGCGCTTGCGCAAACTCCCCGCCGCGAACGCCGGCCGATGCTGCGTTATGCCGTCGCCGCGAGTGTCCTCGCCGTGGCGCTGGGGCTTGGCCTGTTCAGTGGTTTGAATCATCCGGGCGCTTACCGCGCTGAATTCGCCACGGCGCCGGGCGAGCGCAAGCATGTGGCGTTGCCGGACGGTTCTGTAATCGATCTGAACAGTCGCAGCCGCTTGCAGGTGCGTTATGGGCAGGATCGACGGCTGATCGAATTGAGCGCGGGCGAGGCGATGTTCAGTGTTGAACACGACGCCTCGCGTCCGTTTATTGTCGAAGCCGGCAGCGGCAGGGTCACGGTCACCGGTACGCGTTTCGATGTGCGCCGCGATGCCACGCAGACCCGCGTGGCGGTGGAGCAGGGCACGGTGAAGGTGCAGGGAAGTGCTGCCCCGGACAACCAATTCATCAACCTCACCGCAGGCCTCGGCACGGCGGTCGATGCCCAGGGCAAGGTCCTGCCGGCCTACGCGGTCAACCCGGCGGAACTGACCGCCTGGCGCAACGGCAAACTGGTGTTCAACAACGCCAGCCTCGGCGAAGTAGCGGCGGAAGTATCGCGCTATCGCGACAAACCGCTGACCGTATCCCAGCCGAACGTGGCCAGCCTGCGCCTGACCAGCGTGTTCAAATCCGACGACACCGACGCCTTGCTCAAAGCCTTGCCGAGCATCCTGCCGGTGACGGTGCGCACCCTTGCCGATGGCAGTCAGGAAATAATTTCCAGATAGCATTCAGGTTTTTTTTCAGTTCATCGTCTTCCTGTTCAACTGCAACTGGTTTGCATTAACAGCCGCACACTCTTGCGATCCACAGGACTGCGTACGACGTGAACATCACCACAACCCACAATAAAAAATTCCCTTGGCTGCCATTGGCTCTCGCGCTGGCGGTCAGCGCCGCGATGCCGTTAGCGTTTGCCGCTGAAGCCATTCATATCCGCGCGCAACCGCTGGGCCAGGCCTTGAGCGAGCTGGGCCAGCAAACCTCGCTGCAGGTGTTTTTCAGCCCTGAACTGGTGGCCGGCAAACAGGCGCCAGCGGTCGACGGCGACCTTTCGCCAGAGCAGGCTTTGCGGCAGCTGTTGCAGGGCAGCGGTCTCGATTATCAGATCAATGAAGGCTCGGTCACGCTCGCCCCAACAGCCACCTCCGCAGCCAGCAACGGCCCGCTGGAGCTCGGCGTGACCGACATCAAAGTGGTCGGCGATTGGCTCGGTGACGCGGACGCTGCGGTGGTGCAAAACCACCCCGGCGCACGCACGGTGATTCGCCGCGAAGTGATGGTCGAGCAGGGCGCGATGAACGTCAGCGACGTGCTCAAACGCGTGCCTGGCGTGCAGGTGCAGGACTCCAACGGCACCGGCGGCAGTGATATTTCCCTTAACGTCGGCGTGCGCGGTCTGACTTCGCGGCTGTCGCCACGCTCGACTGTTTTGATCGATGGCGTACCAGCGGCGTTCGCGCCTTACGGCCAGCCGCAACTGTCGATGGCGCCGATTTCCTCGGGCAATCTCGACAGCATCGACGTCGTGCGCGGCGCCGGTTCCGTGCGCTACGGGCCGCAGAACGTCGGCGGCGTGATCAACTTCGTGACCCGCGCGATCCCGGAGAAAACCACCGGCGAAATCGGCACAACGCTGGAGACCACTCAGTACGGCGGCTGGAAACACATCGACACCGCATTTCTTGGCGGCACCGCCGACAACGGCATGGGCGTCGCGCTGCTGTATTCCGGCGTCAACGGTCACGGCTATCGCGAGCGCAACAACGGCAACGACATCGACGACGTGCTGCTCAAGACGCACTGGGCGCCGACCGATCAGGACGATTTCAGTCTCAATTTCCACTATTACGACGCCAGCGCCGACATGCCCGGCGGTCTGACCCAGCGTCAGTACGACGACAAACCGTACGAATCGGTGCGTGACTACGACCAGTTCACAGGCCGGCGCAAGGACGTGTCGTTCAAGTGGATCCGCCAGATCGACGAGCGCACTCAGGCGGAAATCCTCACCTACTACACCGACAGCTTTCGCGGCAGTACCATCGCTGCGCGCGATCAGCGCACCCTCAGCTCTTACCCGCGTTCCTACTACACCCTCGGCATCGAGCCGCGCGTGTCGCGGGTGTTCGATGTCGGCCCGACCACCCAGGAAGTCAGCGTCGGTTATCGCTATCTGAAAGAGGCCATGCACGAAGAATCGAGTCGTCTGGCGCTGGTCAACAGTCAGCCAGTGGTCACGCCGACTTCCGACGGCCATGTGTTCCAGGATCGCACCGGTGGCACCGAGGCCAATTCGGTGTATGTCGACAACAAGATCGACGTCGGCAACTGGACCATCACCCCGGGCATTCGCTTCGAACACATCAGCACCGATTGGCATGATCGCGCTGTCCTCGACACTGCTGGCCGGCCGGTCCCGGAGAAAAACCGCAGCATCGAAAGCAACGAACCGCTGCCGGCGCTGAGCGTGATGTATCACCTGTCCGATGCCTGGAAGCTGTTCGCCAACTACGAAACTTCGTTTGGCAGTCTGCAGTATTTCCAGCTTGGCCAGGGCGGTTCGGGTGACAGCACCGCCAACGGTCTGGAGCCGGAAAAGGCCAAGACCTACGAGATCGGCACGCGTTACAACGATGATGTCTGGGGCGGCGAGGTGACGCTGTTCTACATCGACTTCGATGACGAACTGCAATACATCAGCAACGACGTCGGCTGGACCAACCTCGGTGCGACCAAGCACCAGGGCATCGAAGCCTCGGCGCACTACGACATGGCCGCCCTCGATCCGCGCCTCGATGGTTTGACCGCCAACGCCGGTTTCACCTACACCCGCGCCACCTATGAAGGCGAGATCCCCGGCTTCAAGGGCCGCGATCTGCCGTTCTATTCGCGGCAGGTTGCGACGGTCGGATTGCGTTACGAGATCAACCGCTGGACGTACAACATCGATGGCTTCGCCCAATCGAAACAGCGTTCGCCGGGCACCGGTGTGAATGCGGATGGCAGCTTCAACGGCAACTACATCACCGAAGGCACAGCGGACGGGCAGTACGGCGACATCCCGGGTTACGTGACCTGGAACGTGCGCGGCGGCTACGACTTTGGTCCGCAGGTGTCGAACCTCAAGCTCGGTGCCGGGGTGAAGAACGTCTTCGACAAGCAATACTTCACCCGCTCCAGCGACAACAACTCGGGGATGTATGTCGGCGCACCGCGCACGTTCTTCGTGCAGGCCAGCGTCGGCTTCTAAGGCGCTGTTGTGGCTGAACCGGTTTCACACGGCTCAGCCACAACAGGCCTGAAGCTATTGAGGAATCAGAAAGTCGATGGTCGGTCCGGGATTCCCCGCCAGGTCTGCGCCTTTGAGGCAGACGTTCTGCCGGCCATTGGCAACGGAAACATGGAACACGCCCGTGGAGGGCGGTACGCGCTGGAATCCCTGCCCGTCATTGCAGTTGACGCTCCCGGGCTGCCCGGACTTGTATTGAAATTGAAAGGGATCCAGATCCGGTGAGACCGAAAAAACCCTGACATCGTAGTCATCGTCACCCACCCATTCGATTTTATAGGCCGGCGCCAACGGCGCTGGTGCTTCCAGCAACCACCGCCAATAGATGCTGGGGGTTTTTCCATCCGATTGTTTTGGCACGTCCGTAGGCCGCTGTTGGCCGATCAGGCAGAGAAAATATAGCCCCGCACCTTCTTTGAGTTCATGGCTCAACTGATTCTCGGAACCAGGGCGAGCGGTTTGTACCTGGCTATACCCAGCAAGCGACTGGCATTCGTCCAGCGTGCGCGTATAGCGATAGCGGTAGTAGGGAGCGCTCAATGCGAAGGTTTGCAGCCAATGCCATGGCACGACTTGTCCGTGCTCGTCACGCTCGACTCTGATGTAATCGCTGTTTTGCGATGATGTTGGAAAAGACCATGCCGCTCCCAGCGGGCAGTCACCCGGACGCGGGTCGAAACGTCCCTTGGTGAAGCAAGCACCCAGACCTTCGGTTGTGGAGGCGTAGTTGGTGGCAGTTCGCTTGTTGACCTGCCCGGCAATGACTTCGCAGGGGGCGCCCTTGTCACATCGATTACGGTCACTTCCGCGCGTGGTAGTGCCCAACACACCCACGACTTCATTGGTATAACGCGCAAGCAATGGTGAGCCGGATAATCCACTGACAACATCGAGGCAACGGTTGCTCGATTGTCCTACCCATCGCCAAGGGCCTTCGATGACCGCTGCCGAATGTTCCTGTTTGCATGCCATTCGCTGAATGAAGCCGTTCACGGGCGCGCCGGTGATCAAAATGTTTTCTTCAGCGGGCAAGGGGGCATGCGCCAGTTTCAGAGGCTCGATACCGTCGCTGATCAACTGTTCCAGAGAGGTGGCAAGTTCAACGATAGAGATGTCTTGGCCACGTAGCGTGCTCCAGCCAATCCGGCCTACCGCATATGAGCGACTGTGCGGTTGCGTGTCGAAAAAATAATTGAACGTCACCCGACCCTTTGCAGGCTGATTGACGATGACCTCGTTATTGCCTATCTCCGGATGTGTGCAGTGTCCGGAGGTCAGTACATAAGCCGGATTCGACACAGTACCGGGTTCTCGTGTGTCAATGAGTGTACCGGAGCAGGTCATGCCGCCTTCAACTTCGACACGGCCAATGGCTTGCCAATGCGCATAACGTCCGTTGGCATTGGCCAGCCGCTCAGCGGGAGCAAAGTTGGCTGCGCCTTCGCCCCAGTCGTATCGATTGACGGAGGCGCATCCCTGGAGAAGAGCGATAAGTGCAACAGCCGATCCAATTCGAATGTTCATGACAGATTTCCATTTCCGCGGGGCTGGAAATCACCATGATTCAAAGGGTCGAAGCCTGTCTAGTGTCAAACCTGACAGGTGTCGCGCTAATCTTCATACTTTCAATGTCTTACCGCCGATGGCCACCGCGACTAACAGCACCGCCATCAGGCCAAAGGCAAAACTCAAGCTGCTGGCATGGGCGACAAAACCGATCACCGCCGGCCCGGCGAGAATCCCGGCATAACCGAGGGTGGTAATCGCCGGCACCGCGATGCTTTCCGGCATCACCGTCTGCTTGCCCACCGCCGTGTACAGCACCGGCACGATGTTGGAACAGCCGGCGCCGACCAGCGCATAACCGAGCAGCGCCGCTTGCCAGCTCGGCGCGAAGGTGGCGAGAAACAATCCCGCCGCTGCCAACAGCCCGCCGAACAGAATGATCCGCTTCGCACCGAGCTTGCGCACGATGCGATCACCGAGCAGACGGCCGACGGTCATGGTCAGGGCAAACGCTGCGTAACCCATTCCCGCGTAAGCCGTGTCGATCCCGCGTTCCTGAGCGAGGAACACTGCGCTCCAGTCCAGCGCCGCGCCTTCGGTGAGGAACACGATGAAGCACATGCCGCCGATAAACAGCACGATGCCATGGGGAATGGCGAACGCCGGGCCGGAGCTTTCGCTGCCGTAGGGCAACATGTGCGGCACGCACTTGAGCAAGGCGCCGATCAGCAAAACCACTACCACCAGCATCGCCGCCAGCGGTGTCAGGCCGAGGCCGAGCAGGGCGCTGACGCCCGCCGCACCGACAATGCCGCCGAGGCTGAACAAACCGTGGAAACCCGACATCATGTGCTTGCCGCTGGCGCGCTCGACGATCACTGCTTGCAGGTTCACCGTCGAATCCACCGTGCCGAGGCCGGCGCCGAACATGAACAACGTGGCGATCAGCGCCGGGATCGACGACACCGTCGCCAGCAACGGCAGCGCCGCGCAGATCAGCAAGGTGCCGCCGGTGGCCACACGTCGGCAACCAAAACGCGTGGCGAGAATCCCCGCCAGCGGCATCGCCAGAATCGAGCCGACACCCAGGCACAGCAGCAATAACCCCAGCGTGCCCTCATCCAGCCCGGCCCGCGCCTTGGCGTACGGCACCAGCGGCGCCCAGGCGGCGATGCCGAGGCCAGCGATGAAAAAAGCGACGCGGGTGGACATCTGTTGCAGACGTCCGGGGACGAAGGTGTCTTGGGGGTTGAGACTGGTCATATCGATCCTTGGCAAAAAAACAACTGCATCCCGAGTGACATTCTGACGGCGTTGAGGTTCGATCTCAGGCCTTTCGGGGCATAACGGTGAACATCCTACCCTGTGGGAGCGAGCCTGCTCGCGAAAGCGGTGGGTCAAATATGGAATTGTCGACTGACGCACCGCCTTCGCGAGCAGGCTCGCTCCCACACTGGTTTGCGGTTTACAGTCGGATTTTCGCCAGCATGGAATACGGGAACAAGGCATGACGAAGTTCTACAACGCACGCGGCAATATCTACGGAGTGGTCTCGCCCCAAGCCTTGCGCGAAGCCGGAATCGCTTTGCCAGCGAGGGCCGCAGAGTGCGCCGTATCCAGGCAGCAATGGAGCGAAGCCGCCATCGCTCTGTGCTGCGATTGGCCCGACGGCCAGCGTCCGGCCAACAGCAAACCCCACCGCAGCGACGGCCTGCTGATCGGCCCGTTTCAGGCATCTGCGCCGTTCGATGTACTGATCGTCAACACCGACGGCAGCCTCGCCGAGCGCAGCGGTAACGGCCTGACGATTTTTTCTCAGGCATTGATCGAGCAAGGCTTGATGGCGGAGCAGGGCGCAGTGTTGCGCGTTCATCATGACAAGGGCGAAGCGCTGGGAACCGCGGTGACACCGGCCGAAGTCGAAGGCGTGCGCGGTTTCTGGCTCGACCTCGGCCAGCCCACATTTGGCCCGGAGGCTGTGGGTGCGCAGACGGTTGAAAACGTTAAGTTCAACAATCGCGACGTCAGCCATGTCCAGCCCCTGGCGCAACTCAATCCTGACTGGGCACACAGCCAATTCGTCCGTATCGGCAATCCGCACTGTGTAACGCTGCTCAGCGATGCAAGCGCTTTGCCGACCAATGAACAGATGCGTGAACCCACCCTGAACCAACGGCTTACAGCGATCGCCTATGCGATGCCCAACGGTGCCGGCAATCCGTGCCCGGCGGGCGTCAATCTGCAATGGGCCGTGCTGGCGTCGCCGCAGCACATCCTCGCCCGGGTATTCGAACGTGGTGAGGGACCAACCGCGTCTTCCGGCACCAGCGCCAGTGCGGTCGCGTGTGCAGCGTGGCGGGTGGGTTGGGTCGAGGCAGGGGAGGTGCGGGTGGTCATGCCGGGTGGCACCGCACCGGTTTTGCTTGAGGTTTCGGAAGGGAAGTTGCTGCGCGTCAGATTGTTTGGCACGGCGCGGTTGGCGGGTTGATTCGGCCGACGCCATCGCTGGCAAGCCATCAGCCCCAGCGCAATCTCAGCTGAACTCCACCACCGGCATCTGCCGCTTCATCAACACCTTGCCGCCGCGAATCGAATACAGCGGCAGGCCTTGGCTGCGGATCACTTCGTAGTCGCTGTCCGCCGAGAGAATCAGCAGGTTCGCCGGGCGACCCTGTTCCAGTCCGTAACGCTCGCCCAGGTGCATGGCTTTGGCGCTGTTGTCGGTGACCAGATCCAGCGCGCTTTGCAGGTTGCGATAACCGAGCATGTGGCAGATATGCAGACCGGCTTCAAGCACGCGCAGGATGTTGCCGTTACCCAGCGGATACCACGGGTCGACGATCGAATCCTGGCCGAAACACACGTTCATCCCGGCTTCGAGCAGTTCGTTGACGCGGGTCACGCCCCGGCGTTTCGGGAAGTTGTCGAAGCGCCCTTGCAGGTGAATGCTTTCGGTCGGGCAGGAGACGAAACTG
This sequence comes from Pseudomonas sp. H26/SER47-MNA-CIBAN-0231, assembly GCF_040310465.1. NCBI lineage: Bacteria > Pseudomonadati > Pseudomonadota > Gammaproteobacteria > Pseudomonadales > Pseudomonadaceae > Pseudomonas > Pseudomonas sp. H26/SER47-MNA-CIBAN-0231. Next base: position 123,170 of record NZ_JBEOPW010000016.1, read on the forward strand.
ATCCCGGAATGGCCGAGCAGGCGGAACAGTTTGGCGCAGTAGGCGTTGTCATAAGAGCCCATCGCCGTGGTGTGGCTGGCGGTGACGCGGGCGCCCATGTCGCGGCTGCGCGCTTCTTCGGCAAGCACTTCGAGGAAACGTGAATGCGGATCGTCAGTCTCGTCGCAATGCACATCGACCAGGCAGCCGGTGCGCTCGGCCAGGTCCATCAGAAACTTCACCGAGCTGACGCCCTGATCGCGGGTGTATTCGAAATGCGGAATGCCGCCGACCACGTCAGCGCCCATGCGGATCGCTTCTTCCATCAGCTCACGCCCGTTACGGAATGACTCGATGCCTTCCTGCGGGAACGCGACAATCTGCAGGTCGATCAGGTGACGGCTTTCCTCACGCACTTCGAGCATGGCCTTGAGCGCGGTGAGTTGCGGGTCGGTGACGTCAACGTGGGTGCGCACGTGCTGAATGCCGTGGGCGGCCAGGGCCTGAATGGTCTTCTTGGCACGGGTCTTGGTGTCTTCTTCGGTGATGGTGACCTTGCGCTCGCCCCAGCATTCGATGCCCTCGAACAACGTACCGCTCATGTTCCAGCGCGGCTCGCCAGCGGTGAGGGTGGCGTCGAGGTGGATGTGCGGCTCGACGAAGGGCGGCACCACCAGATTGCCGCCGGCATCGAGGTCATCCGGGCCGAGGGTCGGCGCTTCGGTCTGACGGGCGATGCTGTGGATCAGGCCGTCTTCAAGGTGCAATTCGTGCAGGCCTTCCTGGTTGCGCAGGCGGGCGTTGATGATGTGCATCAGGCAAATCCTTTTATAGGTCTTGTAGTGGTGCGCTGACGCGACGGGCGCCGAGCATACCGGTGACGATGACATACGTTAGCGCGGCAGCGGCGATCCCTACCAGCGGCGCGACCCAGGGCGAGCTGAACGCAGCGACGGTGCCCACCCCGTAGGCCCCGAGCCCCGGCCAGTTGAACGCCGGCAACCGTGCGTCGGCCAGGCGCGGATAGTGCCCGCGCCAGCGGTAGAAGAAGTCAGCCATGATCACCCCGCCAATCGGCGGAATCACCGTGCCAAGCAGAATCAGGTACGGCACCAGCATGTCGTACATGCCCAGCAGGGCGAGCAGGGTGCCGATCACCGCACCACCCAGGGTCACAGTCTTGCGCCGCCCGGTGCGCAGCAGGTTGCAGCCGGCGACGGCGAAGTTGTAGATGGTGTTGTCCTGAGTGCTCCAGATGTTCAGCAACAGCATGGCCATCGCGGCCATGGCGAAGCCCTGCAACAGCAGCACTTCAACCACATCCGGCTGTTGATAGACGATCGCGCCATACGCGCCGATCAGCACCATCAGGCCGTTGCCGATGAAAAAACCGATCAGGCTGGCCAGCACTGCCACTTTTGCCGAGCGCGAAAATCGCGTCCAGTTGGTGGCTTGCGTTGCGCCGCTGACGAAGGTGCCGAACACCAGGGTGATCGCCGTCGACCAGTCCAGCGAACCGCTCGGCACCACGCTGAGCAAGCCTTCGAAACCGCCGACTTTCACGGTCGCTGCCCACATCGACAGCATCAGCAGCAACATCATCGCCGGCACCGCGATGTACGAGAGAATCTCCAGTCCGCGATAACCGATGTACGCCGTGGCGCAGAAGCCGAGGCCGAACAGCACCATCAGGACCAGCACGGTGGTTTCATCGAGATTGAAATACTTGCCGATCACCACCGCTGCCGTCGCCGTGCCCCACGCGTACCAGCCGATCTGGGTGAAGCCGAGGATCAGGTCGCTGAGCTTGCTGCCGACTTCGCCAAAACAGAAGCGGCCCATCAGCACCGAATTGAGGCCGCTCTTGAAGGCGATGTAACCCAGCCCTGCGGCGTAAAGGCCCAGCAGCAGATTGCCAACAATGATCACCGCCATCATCTCGGCGAAACCGAACGCGACCCCCAGCTTGCCGCCGGCAAACATGGTCGCAGTGAAAAACGTGAAGCCCAGTAACACCATCGCCGTCGAGGCCAGGCCTTTGCGCGCGTGCATGGGGACTTCACTGAGCGGGTAATCGTTGCCGGAGGCGTTCTGCGTCATGGGGCAGTCCTTGCTGGAAGGGGAAGACGCAGAAGGGTTGCAGCGGTCGTGCCAAGCGGGGCAAGTGACCGAATGTGGAGACGCGACTGGGGTTTTCAGCGCGAAAGCAGTGCACTGAATGCACCAGGAGCCCAATGTGGGAGCGAGCCGTCGTGGGGCTGTCCTCTCTGATCGTTCCCACGCTCTGCGTGGGAATGCAGCCCAGGACGCTCCGCGTCCCATTCCAAAGCCGAACGCGGATCGTCCGTTGAGGCATTCCCACGCAGAGCGTGGGAACGATCGGTGTCAGGGGGAATAATGTTGGGTCAGAAGAAGCGCATGAGGGCAGCGGCGATGGCTTTGGCAGGAGATCTTTGTTGCTATTCGCCGCGATAAATGCAGCCGCTGGTGCACGTCTCATGAATGCGGATCGCGCTGAGTTCCGGCAGCAATGGCTTCATCTCATTCCAGATGAATTTGGCCAGCACTTCGCTGGTCGGGTTTTCCAGGCCGGGAATGTCGTTCAGGTAGTTGTGGTCGAGGCGCTCATACAGCGGCTTGAAAATCGCTTTGATCTCGGAGAAATCGCGAATCCAGCCAGTGTGCGGATCGAGGTCGCCGCTCAGGTGCAGCGCGACCTTGAACGAGTGACCGTGCAGGCGTCCGCACTTGTGGCCGTCCGGGACGTGCGGCAGGCGGTGGGCGGATTCGAAAGTAAACTCTTTGAAGATTTCCACGGTATTTTCGGCTCTGTTCAGATGGCGTTCGCCGCAGCGATTCGGGCAGGCGGCGAGTTTATCAGCTTGTCTTTGGCCGTGCTGACTAAAGGGTCAGCAAGCGCTCGGCGAGGCGACCGTTGGCCGTCAGTTCGAGAAATTCGTCGCCCAGTCGGCGGCTCTCGTCCATCGCCGTGTGCCAGTATTTCTGCCGGCTCGGCGCATCGCCCATAAAGCGTTTGAAGTCGTTACGGTCGGGCAGTTTGCCGTAGGGCAGGCGCGCCAGATATTCCTTCGACGGCGCGACCAGCAGCACATCTTGCAGACGCTGCACCGAAGCGCGGCGCCATGGCAGGGTCTTGTCGAACCAGCCGGGAATCACTCGATCGGTGAAGTGCGGATAGAGCACGATACCGTCGCCGCTGTAGGGCAGGTCGAGGTGGTAGTCGAGCAAACCGCCGTCACGGAACGTACCCGCGCCGGCGCCGGGCAAGTCGCGTACGCCTTCCATGACCATCGGGATCGATCCGGAAGCGAGCAGGGCCTGGCGCAGGTTGCCGGTGTTGAGGGCAACGAAGCGCGAGGGGAAATCGGTCAAGGCATCAAGCGGCGGCGCCAGGCGCGGATCGTGGATGATCAGCCGCTCGAAGTGCCGCGACAGCCGTGCACGACCGCGCAGGTTGTCGGCGATCACTGAACCCAGTGCCAGACCGAGGCGCCCGCGATGGTCTTCAGCGAGGCGGCCCTGGCTTTTCACCACCATGATGTTCAAGCGGTAATCGGCGTTCTCGAGGATGCTCGCATCGCGGCCGTCGAGCAGGTCATTGAGCATGCGCTGCGAGCTCTGGCTGATCTCGGCCATGCTCACGCCTTTGTTGAAATGCTGCTCGGCGTAGAGCTGGCCGAGGCGGCGAATGCCTTCGGCGGCGTCTGGCAGGCAAGCGCTGGCGAAGCGCCAGGAACCCACCGATGCGCCGATCAGCGAACGCTCGCGCGGCGCACTTGGCAGCCACTCGCCGAACAACGCCAGATCGAGCCCCTGAATCCCCAACGCCTTCGGCCCACCGGCTGCACCGGGCAGGGTGCCGACGTCCGCGGCGTGCAAACCCTGCGCACGAATCCGCGCCATGGCCCGTGGGCCGGCCTTGAGGGTGAGGGCGGGAAACTTGATGTGGATGGCGGTCATACCGGTCTCGATCGTTAGCAAGCTGGGAATTATAAGCACACCGCCGAATCCTGTGGGAGGGCCCGCGACGACGGCGTACAGATCGTTCCCACGCGGAGCGTGGGAACGATCGGACTGAGGGGCACAATGATGGCCATTCAGTTTCAGTTAAGTTGATCCCGCTATGGTGCCCACCGTAAGCAACATATAAGAATTCGGAGACACCCATGAAAACCCTGACTGCCCTGACCACTGCCTCGATCCTCGGCCTTGGCGCCCACACTGCGCTGGCGCGCGATCTCGGGCCTGACGAGGCGCTTCGTTTGCGCGACGCTGGTACTATCGTCTCCTTCGAGAAGCTCAACGCCATCGCCCTGGAAAAACACCCCGGTTCGGAAATCACCGAAACCGAGCTGGAGGAAGAGTACGGCAAGTTCATTTACCAGATCGAACTGCGCGACCCGAAAGGGCTGAAGTGGGATCTGGAGTTGAACGCGGTCGATGGTGAAGTGCTCAGGGATCATCAGGATACGTAATGAAGCTGAATAGTCGCGCCACCCGCCTGACGGCGCTGGCGCTGGTGTTGTTGTGCAGTACGGCCATGGCTCGCGACCTCGATCAGGACGAGGCGCTGGCCCTGCGTCGCGATGGCGTGATCCTGCCGCTGGAGCAAGTGCTGCAGCAGGCCATGGATCGCTACCCCGGCGCCAAACTGCTGGAAGTCGAGCTGGAAGAAAAACACGACGTGTACATTTACGAAGTCGAATTGCTGACGGTCGAAGGCGTGGCGCGCGAACTGCACCTGAAGGCCGATACCGGCGAGTTAGTCAAAGACAAGGAAGATTGATCGATGCGTTTGCTTCTGGTGGAAGACCACGTACCGTTGGCCGACGAATTGCTCGCCGGCCTGCAACGCCAAGGCTACGCGGTGGATTGGCTGGCCGATGGTCGTGACGCGGTGTATCAGGGCAGCAGCGAGCCCTATGACCTGATCATCCTCGACCTCGGCCTGCCCGGCGTGCCGGGGCTGGACGTGCTGGCGCAGTGGCGCGCCGCCGGTCTGGCGATTCCGGTGCTGATCCTCACCGCGCGTGATTCCTGGGCCGAGCGCATCGAAGGGCTGAAGGCCGGCGCTGACGATTACCTGACCAAGCCGTTCCATCCGGAAGAACTGTACCTGCGCATTCAGTCACTGTTGCGCCGCTCCAAGGGCCAGGCCAACCAGCCGACTTTGCAAGCCGCCGGCCTGCATCTGGACGAAGGTCGCCAGTGCGTGGTTCGCGACGGCGCCGACATCCAGCTGACCGCCGCTGAATTCCGTCTTCTGCGCTATTTCATGCTGCACCCGGAACAGATCCTCTCGAAAAGCCACCTCGCCGAACACCTCTACGACGGTGAGACCGAGCGTGACTCCAACGTCCTCGAAGTCCACGTCAATCACCTGCGGCGCAAGCTCGGCAAAAGCGTGATCGAAACCCGTCGCGGCCAGGGTTACCTGTTCGGCGGGCAAGCTTCATGAGATCAATCCAGCGCCGTTTGAGCCTGGGTTTGATCAGTGTGATGGTGATCGTCGGTCTGGTACTGGCGCAAACCAGCCTGTGGTTGTTCGAAGTCGGTTTGCAGCGCTACCTCGAAGCCGGCCTGCGCAACGACAGCGAGAGCCTGCTGGTAGCGCTGGTGCGCGGCCCGCAAGGTCTGCAACTGGATGAGCGGCATCTGTCGCCGGCCTATCAGCGGCCATTTTCCGGGCATTACTTTCGCATCGATTTTTCCGACAGCCACTGGCGTTCGCGCTCGCTGTGGGATCAGGAACTGCCGCTGCTGCAACACCCGGGGCTGCACAGCAACCTGCAACTGGGCCCGGGCGGGCAACGCTTGCTGATATTGCGCTCGGACTATCGGCGCCTCGGTCAGTCGATCTCGATCAGCGTCGCCCAGGATTACACGCCGGTCAGCGACAGCTTCCAGCGCATGCGCCAGATCGGCCTCGGCCTGGGGCTGGCGGCGTTGCTGTTGATCCTGTTCCTGCAACGCCTGACCGTGCGCCGCGCGCTGAAACCGCTGGAGCGCGCGCGCGAGCAGATCGCTCAGTTGCAACAGGGCCAGCGCTCGCAACTCGACGATCAGGTGCCGGTGGAACTGGAGCCGCTGGTGGCGCAGATCAACCATTTGCTCGCCCACACCGAAGACAGCCTCAAGCGCTCGCGCAATGCCTTGGGCAACCTCGGCCACGCGCTGAAAACCCCGTTGGCGGTGCTGCTCAGCCTGGCCTCCAGCGACAAGCTCGATGACCATCCCGAGCTGCGCAAAATTCTCAAGGAACAACTGGAACAGGTGCAGCAGCGCCTCAATCGCGAACTCAATCGCGCGCGGTTGTCGGGGGATGCGCTGCCCGGCGCGTTGTTCGATTGCGATGCCGAGTTGCCGGGGTTGCTGGCGACGCTGAACATGATTCACGGCGAGCATCTGGCCTTGAGCTACGTCGCACCGCCGGGTTTGCAACTGCCGTGGGACCGCGAGGATTTGCTCGAACTGCTCGGCAACCTGCTCGACAACGCCTGCAAATGGGCCGATGCCGAGGTGCGCTTGAGTGTGATCGAACGGTCTGACGGCTTTGCCCTGAGCGTGGAAGATGACGGCCCGGGGATTCCCGAGGAGCAGCGGTCTCAGGTGTTCAGCCGTGGCACGCGACTGGATGAGCAGACCCACGGGCATGGGCTCGGCCTTGGGATCGTGCGGGATATTGTCGATACGTGGGGTGGCTTGCTGGTGCTGGGGGAAAGCGAGTGGGGCGGGTTGAAAGTGGTGATTGAACTGCCTAAGCGGTGAGCCCTTGAAAAGCCCCTCCCCCTAACCCTCTCCCAGAGGGAGAGGGGACTGATTGTGTTGTTCTTGAGAGATGCACCCACTTGAAATCCGAGTCGAACTCAGGACTTGAATGGCATGAAGATCGGCTCCCTTTCCCCCTCGCCCCCCTTGGGGGGAGAGGGCTGGGGTGAGGGGGGATTGGAACTGACACCCCCGCACTTGTGCATCAAACGCGAAACTGATCCATCAACCGCTGTTGCTGATTCGCCAGGCTGTTGAGCGACTGGCTGACTCGCGCCGATTCATTCGCCTGCCCGGACAGCGATTCGGTCACATCGCGAATCGTCGCCACGTTGTTGTTGATCTCCTCAGCCACCGCGCTCTGCTCTTCGGCAGCACTGGCGATTTGCAGGTTCATGTCGCTGATCACCGTCACCGCATCGCCGATCTGCCGCAGCGCCGTCACCGCCTGTCCCACCTGCTCAACGCTGCCCTGGGCCTGACGATGGCTGTTGCCCATCGAACCGACCACTTCCTGCGTGCCGTTCTGCAATTGCTCGATGACCTGGCGGGTTTCCTCCACCGACTCCTGAGTGCGGCGCGCAAGGTTGCGAACTTCGTCGGCGACCACGGCAAAACCGCGTCCGGCCTCACCGGCGCGGGCGGCTTCGATGGCGGCGTTGAGAGCGAGCAGGTTGGTCTGCTCGGCGATGGCGCGGATGGTTTCCAGCACCGTGCCGATCTTCTCACTGTTGGCGGCCAGGCCTTCGACCTGAACCATCGCTGCGCTCATGTCAGCGGCGAGGGTGTCGATGCTTGCGGTGGTGCGGTCGATCACGGTCAGGCCCTGACGGGTGGCGCGGTCGGCGTCCTTGGCAGCTTCGGCGGCCTGCGCAGCACTGCGCGCAACGTCCTGGGCAGTGGCGCTCATTTCGTGGGACGCGGTGGCGACCTGATCGACCTGACGGTATTGCTGCTCCATGCCGGCGCTGGTCTGGGTGGCGATGGCTGAGGACTGGTCGGCAGTGTTGCGCGCGTCCTGCACCGAGCGTTTCACTTCGGCGATGATCGGCTGCAACTTGTCGAGGAACTTGTTGAACCAACCGGCCAATTGGCCCAGTTCGTCCTGCTTGTCATAGGCCAGACGCCGGGTCAGGTCGCCTTCGCCGCTGGCGATGTCTTCAAGCATGTGCGCCACACCGAGAATCGGCTTGGTCACGCTGCGCGCCATCAGCCACACCAGCAGCAGGCCGATCAGCGCGGCGAGCAGGCCGAGGCTCAGTTCGATCAGTGTGCCCGAGGTATTGCTCGCATCCAGTTGCTGTTTGAGCGCTTCGGCGCGGCTGACCAGGACTTGCTCCGGCACATCGAGCAACACGCCCCATGCCGGTCCGTCGGGAATCGGCTGGAACGGCGACAGCACTTTCAACTGGCCATTGCTGTGCAGGCTGCTCACGCCAGTGCTCTCGGCGAGCAAGCGCAGCAACTCGCTGCCGCTGGCCTGATCCACCGCATCCAGACGCTGGCTGAGTTTGCCGGCATCCGGGCTGTAACCGGCGAGCAGGCCGGCGGGGCTGACGATACTGACGGCGGTCTGACCGTCATACAGCTTGCGGCTGGCGTTCTGGCTGATCGCTTGCAGGCTGTTGAGGTTGATGTCGACCGACAGCGAGGCGATGACTTTGCCGTTGACCTGCAGCGGGAAGACGATGCTGGTCATCAGCACTTTGTGGCCGTCGATGACATAGAAGTACGGCTCGATCACACACGGTTTGAGCGTGGTGCGCGGGCAGGTGAACCAGGCGTTGGCGGCCTGACCGCTGGGGCCGGTGCTGGTGTCGCTCATGTCGCTTTCCGGCAGCGCCATCGAGGTGACTTTGCCCGGGGTCGGCTGCGACCAGTACAGGGCGAAACGGCCCTTGTCGTTGCTGCCCAGTTCAGCCTGATCGGCGAACAGTTCGTCCTTGCCGTCCAGCGCATTGGCTTCGAACACCAGCGACAGGCCGAGCAGGTCCGGGTTGGCTTGCAGCGCGGATTTGACCTGACGGGTCATGTCCTCGCGCAGGTCGAAGGCATCGAGAAAACGCTTCTCGGCCTGCTCACGCAAAAACAGTACCTGCCGCGAGAAGCCGTGGCCGTACTGATAGGCGTCCATGAACTGCTGACGAATGCCGGCGGCCTGCACTTCGCCTTGCGACTCGATCCGCGCCTGCGCCGATTCGGTGAGCATCTCCATGCTCGAGGCCTTGACCAGCGCCGAGCTGTGTTCCATGCGATACAGCGAAAGACCGACCAACAGGGTCACGATACCGGCCAGGCAGAGGCCGGCGAGCAGGGTGATTTTCCACTGGATGGAAAGTTGTCTGAGCGACATGGAAAACATCCTTATCCGATAAATATCTGAGACTTTGCACTGTAGCGGCCGCGTTTCGGCTTTCTTTATGCCGTGAGCGCAATATGACCGATTGCCGCATGCGGGGCCTGTGGTCCTGCAGTCCTGCAGTCCTGTAGTCCTGTAGTCCTGTGGTCCTGTGGCGAGGGGATTTATCCCCGTTCGGCTGCGAAGCAGTCGTGACATTTGCGTATAGGGTTATGATCGTTCCCACGCGCAGCAAAGGAATGCCTCAACGGACGCTCCGCGTTCGGCTCTGGAAGGGACGCGGAGCGTCCCGGGCTGCATTCCCACGCAGAGCGTGGGAACGATCAATCCCCTCGCCACGGGGCTTTGACACCGCCGCCACTCTGCGGCACAGTGCGCGCCCTCTAACAAGACCCTCTGTACACCTCCGCCGGCCAACCCCGGGCGGACTCATCCTGTCTGGCGGTGTGTTTTCACCCGCAGTGTTTTTTGAGGTAGTGAAATGAATGCAGTCATAGCAGCCGTCGGCGTCATGCTGATCCTCAGCCTGTCGCGCGTGCATGTGGTGATCGCGCTGATCGTCGGGGCGCTGGTCGGTGGCCTGACCGGCGGTCTGGGCATCGACGCAACACTCAAGGCGTTCAACAGCGGCCTGGGCGGCGGCGCGACCGTGGCGTTGTCCTACGCCTTGCTCGGCGCGTTCGCCGTAGCGATTGCCAAATCCGGTCTGGCCCATGCGCTGGCCGATAAGGCCCTGGCCATGGTGGATCGGCAGCACGCAACCGGCGGCGGTAACGTCAAATGGCTGCTGATCGGGCTGCTGTGGGTGGTGGCGATTGCTTCGCAGAACATCCTGCCGATCCACATCGCATTCATTCCGCTGCTGGTGCCGCCACTTCTATATGTACTGACCAAGCTGCAACTCGATCGCCGTCTGATCGCCTGTGTCATGACCTTCGGCCTGATCACCCCGTACATGTTCCTGCCGGTGGGCTTCGGCAACATCTTCCTCAACGAAATCCTGCTCGCCAACGTCGCCCGCAGCGGCGTCGACATCAGCGGCATCAATGTCACCCACGCCATGGGCATTCCGGCGCTGGGCATGGTCTTCGGCCTGGCGATGGCGTTCATCAGCTACCGCAAGAAGCGCGTGTATGACCTGGCGAAGATCGAACAGGTCGAGCAGACGGCGGTGCACTACAACCCGCTGAGCCTGATGATCGCCGGTGTGGCCATTGCTTCGGCATTCGTGGTGCAGTTGCTCTTGGACTCGATGATTATCGGCGCTCTGGTCGGGTTTCTGATTTTCTCGGTGTCGGGCATCGTCAAATGGCGCGAGACCGATGATCTGTTCACCGAAGGCATGAAGATGATGGCGATGATCGGCTTCATCATGATCGCCGCCTCAGGTTTTGCCGAAGTGATGAAGGCCACCGGGCAGGTGCAGACGCTGGTCGAATCGTCGGCAGCCTGGATCAATCACAGCAGAGGCGTCGGGGCTTTGTTGATGCTGCTGGTGGGCTTGCTGGTGACCATGGGCATCGGTTCGTCGTTTTCCACCGTGCCGATTCTCGCAGCGATTTTCGTGCCGTTGTGCGTGCAACTGGGCTTCAGCCCGATCGCCATCGTCTGCATCGTTGGCACTGCCGGTGCGCTGGGCGATGCCGGTTCGCCGGCCTCGGACTCGACCCTCGGCCCGACCTCCGGCCTGAACATCGACGGCCAGCATCACCACATCTGGGACACCGTCGTACCGACCTTCCTGCACTACAACCTGCCGCTGCTGGTGTTTGGCTGGGCGGCGGCGATGGTTCTCTAAACGCCCCACCAACCCCTGTGGGAGCGAGCTTGCTCGCGAAAGCGGTGGATCAGTCGCAGTTGCAGCGACTGACACGACGCCTTCGCGAGCAAGCTCGCTTGTATGGTAGGACTTGAAGGGAGGAGGAGGGACAAGGCTCGATTCTGACTGTTAGCGCAGTACAGACCGT